>NZ_JBHLWK010000002.1:0-91027 GCF_042432915.1 Novosphingobium soli | reverse complement strand
TTATAGCCTTCCCGGGTCACTTCTCAGTGGCAATCAACAGCCTGGCCGCACGTCATCGCGCAGGACATCTCCAACATGGTCGAAGTCCAGCGCGGCTACAAATCGCAGGGGTTCCGGGGCTGCCTGCCCAACCCCTGGCAGGAACGCAAAGTCACCAACCTGCACCGCGGCCTTGCGCAATTCATGGGGACAGGCGCGCCGGTTCCACTCGATCCCTGATGCGCTGAACAAGTGAACAGCATGTTTGCGCGAGATCAAAGCTCTCGTGTGTGAACAGCGTCACGCTGCCCGGGAACGAACACCATACGAAGCGGCCCGCAGAACGCCCGCCCGATAAAGAGAGAGATTGAACATGGCCACTACCGCAACCCACCTGACCCTGCGCCACGAAGCAATCAAGCCCAAGATCGGCGCGCGCATCCTCAACACCAAGGAAGAACTGCTCAGCGGCGCGTTGACCGATGCCGTCAACGACCTGTTGGAACAGAGCGGCGTGCTGGTGTTCCCCCAGTTGCACCTGACCGACGACGAACAGGTCGCCCTCACCAACCTGCTCGGCGGCAACGTGCCGGAACTGCGTGGGCAGAGCGTGTTCCCGATTTCGCTCGATCGCAGCATCAACAAGGAAGTGGTCGATTATCTGAAGGGGTCGCTGTTCTGGCACATCGACGGCACCATGAACCCGGTGCCGATCCGGGGGTCTCTCCTGACCAGCAAGGTCCTGCCGACCTGGGGCGGCAATACGGAGTTCGCCAACTGCTACGCCGCATGGGACGACCTGCCCGAACAGAAGAAAGTCGAAGTCGAAAACCTGAAAGTGGTTCATTCGCTGTGGAACTCGCAGCTCTTCCATTCGCCTGAACCCACGATTGAGCAGTTGAAGGACTGGCAGGCCAAGGGCGAGGTGGAACTGCCGCTGGTGTGGACGCACAAGTCCGGACGTCGCAGTCTGGTGCTAGGCAACACCGCGCAGCAGGTGGTGGGAAAGAGCATGGCCGAAAGCGCGCGTATCCTTCACGGCCTGCGCCAGTTCGCCACCAGCGAGCCCTATCACTACGGCCACGAATGGCGCGTGGGGGACTCAGTTATGTGGGACAACACCGGCACGCTGCACCGCGCCATGCCTTACGACCCCGATTGCGGCCGCCTGCTGCATCGCACGATCTTGCTCGGCGACGAGCCCTTTGCCTGATCCGCACTCGCAAGGAGCCCGACATGGCCGACTACGATTTCCTCGACACGATGCAGACCGTGAACCCCTTCCCTGTTACCGATCCGCGTGCGATTCCCGCCGCCCGCTACCATGACGAAGCGTTTTTCCGCGCCGAAAGCGAACATGTCTGGCCTCATGCCTGGCAGATGGCGTGCCGGCTGGAAACCATCCCCGAAGTGGGCGACTGGATCGAATACGCCATCCTGGGCAAGTCGGTGCTGGTCGTGCGCACCGGAACCGGGATCAAGGCCTTCCACAACCACTGCCGCCATCGCGGCGTGCCGATCGCGGGCGGCACGAACTTCGAGACGGGCGGCAACGCATCGGGCAACTGCCGCCACTCGGGCTTCGTCTGCCCATTCCACGGCTGGCGCTGGAACATGGACGGCGAAAACACCTGGGTCTACGGACGCCACCTGTTCGATGCAGACCAGCTCGACCACGCCGAACTGGCCCTGAAGCCGGTCAGGGTGGAAACATGGGGGGGCTGCGCCTTCGTCAATTTCGACAATGCTGCCGCCCCGCTCCACGAGACCTTCGGCCCGGTCCTTGGCCGGCTGGAAGCGCACGGCATGAACGAACTGCGTGCGGAATGGTGGTACGCCACCGAACTGCCCGCCAACTGGAAAATCGCGATGGAGGCCTTCATGGAGGGCTACCATGTGATGATGACGCACCCACAGCTCCAGCGCGCTGCGCCGGGCCTCTACAATTCGCGCTACGGGCTCGATACCGGCGGCATCGGCCTGCCCATCGATCCGGAGCAGTCGGTCGCGGAGAACATCGCCGCGCAAATCGAACATCTCGAATTGCTGAGCAATGGTATGGCGGGCATGGTCCAGGCCAAGGAAGTGGCGATCGCCCGCGAACTGGCCGATGTCTCCCTTCCCGAAACGGTGGCAGAGGCAGTACCAATGTGGTTCGGTCTGGTGCAGGAAGCGATCACCCGAAAGCTGCGCGAAGCGGGCGAGGCCGTGCCTGACCTCAACGCTGTATGCCAGTCGTATCCGGTGAACGCAGTCGAGTATCTTTTCCCGAACTACTTCCTGCTGCCTTTCTTCACCTCGATGGCCAGCTATCGCATCCGCCCGCTCGGCCCGGAGCGATGCCTTTTCGAAATCTGGTCCCTCACCCACTTCGCGCCGGGGGAAGAGCCGGAAGCGCCAATGGAACCAATCGTCCTGCCGTTCGACAGTCAGAATTTTCCGATGATTCCCAGGCAGGACTATTCGAACATCCCCCTGCAACAGCGGGGCCTTCATTCGAAGGGGTTCGAATTCATGCGGCTGTCAGGGCAGGTCGAAGGGCTCATCAGCAATTACCAGCGCTTGATAGATGCTTACATCGACCAAAAGGACACCGCAGAGCTTTCTGCCGCAAGTAGAAGGCTCGGTGGCAACTTTGACGGCCCCATCCTGAATTTCGACTAACGGGTGGAAACAGTCATCATGCCCACGGACCGCTATCCCTGTTGATTGTCGTTGAGAAGTGACCCGGGGGGGCATAAATTTCCACCGAAAACCTTCTCGATGGGAATCTCGGGTCACTTCTCAGGCAATCAACAGCCGCGCAATCACGGCGCAGGCCCACATCCCTACATCTGTCCTAGCCTGATCGATCTAAGCGATCCGGAGTCCGGTCTGCGCTACAGCCCCGAAGGACCGTGCTACTCGACGGGATACGGAGACTTTGTTGGCATCCCCACGCTGATCGTGGAGAACCAAATGCTCAAGCCGTATCGCCAGCGCGTGCTGGCGCGTATGTGCTTCTGGAGCAGCCCCTGAATACAGTGGGTGATAATGGCGCTGTCATCGCAAAAGCGAAGGCAAGCGATCGTGCCGCCCGCCCCAGGCGCCTCATGGTGCGGTGGGAGAAGGCTAAGAAGCCTATCGGCTCGGTGACGTTCAAGGGTGTCGTCTATAAGCACTACAGATTGCCTGCGTCGGGTCGCGACGTGGTACTCTGGCTCGGCAAACCTGCGACATCTCGCAAGGATATCATCGGTACCAGGAAGCGCTTCCTCTCCAGTGCCGACCGCGCCCTCAATCCCCTGTCGAAGCGCGCCAGTAGATGTGATGCGCGACCATGGTCGAGGTGGCGGGGAATGAGGCGGGTCTCTCCTCGCCAATCTCCCGAACCAGTATCTCCATGGCGCGCTCGGCCATGGCAGCCATCGGGATCTTGACCGAACTCAGTGCCGGCCAAACGTTCCGGGCGAAATAATTATCTTCGAAGCCGACGATGGCGAGCCTGTCCGGGACTGCGATGTCGCGCATATGGGCCGCCGCGAGCGCACCCATCGCCATCTCGTCATTGCTGGCGAAGATGGCCGTTGGGGGATCTGCTAGGGCGAGCAGCTTCGTCGCGGCTTCAAGTCCCTCCTGAAACCAGAATTCCCCTTCGACGATGAGGTCGGGATCAGCGACCATGCCATGCGCCTCCAGCGCGGCAAGATAGCCGCCACCGCGCGGGTGATGGATGGGATATCGCTCCGGCACCCGGATGAAGCCGATGCGCCTGTGCCCCTTTGCGATCAGCCGTGCGGTCACGTCCTTCGCGGCCGTGAATTCGTCCATGCGGACAGTGGACATGGAGGGCATGGCATCGGCGGCGCCGACGCACAGCATGGGAAAACCGATCAGGTCGGGATCGAGCGTGCGAGCCATGTCCTCGCCGAAGACGGGAGGCAGAATGATCGCTTCGGCACCGCGCGCGCGGAGAGCCTGCACGACCTCCCATCCGCTTTCGATCTCGGCAAAAAGAATGGGCTGCAGGAGCAGCTGGACGCCCAGCCGGGATGCCGCCGTCAGCGCTCCCGTCAGCAACGCTGCGGAAATCGGATGCTCGTCATTCACATGGACGAGGCCGACAAACATGGGCGCCGCGCTTGCGAGTTGCCGCGCCGCGCGGTTCGGCACGTAGCCGAGTTCGTCTATTGCCGCGCGGACCTTGTTCCGGACCTTCTCAGAGGCCGCCCGGCCGTTCAGGACGTTGGAGACGCTCATGGGCGAGACGCCGGCATGGGCCGCCACCATGCGCAGCGTGACGGCCGACTTTGATCGTCTCGATCCCCGCGTCATCTCTCCTCCTTCCTCTCGTCTAGCAGGAAGCCGCACTCTTTCCACAACTCTTGACAGCCGCATCGAAACCGTCAGTATGTACCGGTACATATTTTGAACGACCGGAGGAATCAATGGGTGAGAACACCCGTCCGGCTTTCGTTGGATATGCTGCGATGGGGAGGATTATGATTCTGAAATGTCGAGCCCGCACGCTCGCGGCCGCCACCTGCGCTTCCGTCTTTGCCATCGCCGGGGCGGTCCATGCGCAGCCGTCGCCTGCCGGAGCGGAGCCGGAAATTTCCGATATCATCGTGACCGCGCGAAAGCGGCAGGAATCGATCCTGCAAGTCCCGGTGGTCGTGTCTGCCGTTTCTGGCGACACGCTCCAGAAATTCCAGGTCACGCAAATCTCGGACCTGCCGCGTCTCGTTCCAGGTCTCGTCCTCGGCGGCAACCTGTTGTCGATCGGGCCGCAGGTGACGATCCGGGGCGTGGGAACCTCCTCCTCCGACCCGGGCGTCGACCAGTCGGTGTCGCTTAACATCGACGGCCTTTCGCTGGGTCAGGGCCTCGCCTTTGGCAGCGCCATGTTCGACGTGGGGCAGGTGGAAGTGCTGAAGGGGCCGCAGGCGCTCTTCTATGGCAAAAGCAGCCCCGGCGGCGTCATCTCGCTCCGGACCGCCGATCCCACCGACGAGCGCGAACTGATCGCGCGGGCCTCCTATGATTTCGAGTCGGTCGAAGGGCGGGGAGAGTTGATTCTCTCCGGGCCGGTCTCCGACAGGCTGAAACTGCGCCTCGCGGGTGCCTTTTCCAATGGCGAGGGCTATTATAACAATGTCGGCCAGCCGCTGGCCGGCACCGGCGCGCTGGCGCCCAGCCGCCGGGAACCGCAGCCGCGCAATTTGGTGCTGCGCGGCACTGCGCTCTGGGAGCCCATCGACGACCTGACCGTGCGGTTCAAAGTCAACCACGCCTATGACCGCACCATTCGCGGCGAGCAGTTCCAGCTTGCAAGCTGTCCGCAGGGCAATGGCCTGACCTTTGGTTTTGGCAGCGGGGTTCCAGGTTCGGGGATACCGGCCGCGCCCAATTTCCTGACGCCCGTCGATCCCATTCCCTTCGCCACAGGTGAGGATTGCCGCATGAACCGCACGATCAGCGGCGTCTATATGGACCCGGCGAGTTTCCCCGGCATCCCTAATGGCGGTGTGCCTTTCCTGACGAACCGTCAGGATTTCGGAACGCTGGAACTGAATTACGACATCGCGTCCGGCCTGACATTGACGTCCACGACCGCTTATTACGAACTGGTCTCGGCCAGCCTCGTCAACACGTCGCAATTCGGTCCTGCCGGCCCGGGGCTTGCGGCCGCCAACGACTTCAAGCGGCGAGAATTTACCGAGGAACTGCGCCTCAACAGCGATTTCGCGGGACCGCTGAACTTCACCCTCGGCGGTTTCTACGAGGATGGGCAGATCTATGATCGCGTCACTTTCTATCGTAACCGCGCCTATGGGTTTCTGAGCCCCGCCGTCGTTGGCGCGGAGATTTTGAACGACGACCGGTCAACGACCGTCGATATCACCACCTATTCGCTGTTCGGGCAGCTTCGTTACCGCATCGTCGAGCCGCTGGAACTGGCGGCCGGCGTGCGCTGGACGGACGAGACCCGGACGGAAAGCGTCTATGACTTCCTCGCCGGCCGCGACCTCACATCGACGCTGCCGGTGCCCCGCATCCATGCAAGCAATTTCTCGCCCGAATTCACCCTGAGCTACAAGCCCAGCACGGATCTCACCCTTTTCGGGTCGTGGAAGAAGGGATATAAATCCGGTTCGTTCAAGCTGGGCGTGCCGCCGGTCGCGGGCGAAGACAATGCCTTTGGCGACGAGCAGGTGGAGGGCTATGAGATCGGCCTGAAGAGCCGCCTCCTCGACCGGCGCATGGGCGCATGCTGGTGAATCTGGCCTTCTTCGACTATCGCTATCGGGGTTTGCAGGTGGGTGGGATCGAGCCGACCGTGGCCGGCCTGCCCATCATCCGCACGGTCAATGCGGGTCGGGCGCGGACCTATGGCGTGGATTTCGACATGTCCTATCGCCCGCCCATGGTGGACGGGCTGTCGGTCAACGGGTCGCTCAACTGGAACCGGGCCCGCTATCAGGAACTGAACAATATTCCCTGCTACACCGCGCAGACGGCGGCGCAGGGCTGCACCCAGTTCTTTGTGGCCAGCGCCAATCAGACGGCGCCGGGACCCGCGGGCGCCGTGCTGGCGAACGGGCAATATGGCTTTTACACCGGCCAGGACCTGTCGGGGACGCCGCTGATCCGGGCTCCTGAATGGGCGGCCAATTTCGGGTTCAGCTATGAGATGTCGGTGAGCAAGGGGCTGAAGCTTCAACTGACCAACAACAACCAATATTCATCCCGGTTCGTCACCTTCCTCGCGGCGCAGCGGCCGGGTGACGACCAGTATCAGCGCAGCTTCCTGAAGGTCGATGCCAGCATCGCGATCAAGGATGAGAAGGACCGCTGGGAAGTAGCGCTTATCGGCAAGAATATCACGCGCCGCTATACCGCTTCCAACTGCGCGGCGGGTAACTATGCGGGCGGCAATATCATCGGTGATCCCATCACCGGTGGCACGACGCCGGGCGCAGCGGGCGTCTCGTCGGTCGGCTGCTTCACCGATCCGGGGCGGGCGATTTTCCTGCGCCTGATGGTCAAACCGTTCAACTGAGGGGCGCGGCGTGACGGAACCCTATGATATCGTGATTGCCGGCAGCGGTGCTGGCGGACTGGCGGCGGCGATCACGGCAAAGCTGTCGGGCCTCAAACCCCTGCTGATCGAGAAGACGCCGCTGATCGGTGGGTCGTCGGTGCTGTCGGGCGGCATATTGTGGATGCCCTGCAATCCGCTGCTCGCCCGTGAAGGCGTGGACGACACCCGCGAGGCGGCGCTCACTTATCTCTCCCAGTTCGTGAAGGAAGGCGATCCCGCCTCCACGCCAGCGCGGCGCGAGGCGTTCGTGGACAGCGTCGCCCCCTTCGTGGCGATGATGGAGGGGGAGGGCATGCGCTACGAACGGTGCCCTGGCTATGCCGACTATTACGACCATCTGCCGGGCGGCCATTCGGCCAGCCGGTCACTGCAGGCCGCTCTCTACAACACCAACCGCCTCGGGTCGTGGAAGGCGAAGCTGCGCGTGCCGAACGTGCCTTTGCCGATCCGCACCTCGGAAGGGGCGCAGTTGATGCGCGTCGGCATCACTCTCGACGGCAAGATGATGGCCGCCAAAGTCGCGGCGCGCTTCGTGGCCGCCAAGCTCACCGGGCGGACCATCTATGGCTCCGGCGGCGCGCTGCAGGGACGGATGCTGGAAATCGCCCTGCGGCTGGGCATCGACATCTGGACCGATGCAGGCCTTGTCGGGTTCGACATGCGGGATGGTGCCGTCGTCGGCGCGCATCTCATCCATGAAGGGCGAGACCGGATGGTCGCGGCGCCGCGTGGCATCGTGGTCACGGCGGGCGGCTTCGCGCGCAATCTCGACATGCGGCGACAGCATATGCCGGCGCCCGTCTCGACCGACTGGACCAAGGCCAATCCGGGCGACACGGGCGACGCCATAGAAGCGATGATGGCGGCCGGCGCCGCGCTGGGCTGGATGGACGATGCCTGGTGGGTGATGACTTTCGTGGCCGGCGACGAGACTTTCCAGATCGTGCCCGAACTCATCAAACCCCATGGCTTCATGGTGGCGGCTGACGGCAAGCGTTTTGTCAACGAGGCGCGCTCCTATATGGAGGTCGGCCGGGCCTGCTATGCGCGCAATCGCGAGAGCAAGGCGATCCCCGCCTGGCTCATCATGGATAGCCGCCACCGCAAACGCTATCTGTTTGGCTTCCAGCCGCCCGGCAAAATTCCCGACAAATGGGTCGAGGCAGGCTGGGTCCGCAAGGACGACACGATCGAAGGGCTGGCGCGCCAGTGCGGCATTGACCCCGCCGGCCTTGCGGCGACCGTCGCCCGCTTCAACGGATTTTGCAGGGCCGGCATAGACGAGGATTTCCAGCGCGGCGACAATGCCTATGCCCGTTACTGGAGCGACCCGACCTGCAAGCCCAATGGCAGCCTTGGCTCTGTCGCAGAACCCCCTTTCTGGGCGGTGCCGCTAGTGCCCGGTGATGTCGGCACCTGCGGCGGGGCGATCACGGACAAGCATGCCCGCGTGCTGCGCGCCGACGGCAGCGTGATCGACGGCCTCTATGCGGCGGGCAACTGCGCCGCGCCGCTCGCCGGCCCGCATTATGTCGGCGCCGGCCTCAGTATCGGAGCCTCCAGCGTCTTCGGTTATCGCGCCGTCCGCCACGCGGCCGGTCACTGACCCTCCAGAAAAGGACCATCCCATGTTGGAAACCAGCGACATCGTCGCCATTAAGCAACTCGAAGCCTTTTGCCACCATGCGGTCGACCATAACGACCAGAGCCTGTTTGCCGACGTCTTCACGGAGGATGCGCGTTTTGATGGGCGGCTGTGCGGTGGCCCGCTGTTCGAGGGGCTGGAGGCGATAAAGGGCTTCTTCGCGCTCGGCCGCCCGCCGCATCCGCCCTCGCATCATATGACGAACTGCTATGTCTATGAGGAAGACGACCGGGTCCGGGTCAAGATGAAGTGGATTTGTCCGGACCCCGGTACGGGCGGCGTGGTGACGGGCGACAATATCGACTGGGTCGTGAAGACGCCGGAAGGCTGGCGTATCAGGGAACGTGTGGCGTCGATGCGCCATCCCGGCGGCTTTTCGGCACAGCCGGCGTCATGACCGACCTGTCCGCCTTTCCCGTCGCGCGGGAGGCGGTCGGATTCGACGCCCTTCGCGCCGTTCCCGCATGGGCGGACCGGGTTCTGGCGCGTCCGGCGCGGGCTGAAAATCCAGGGCTGAACATGGAGGAGGGCAAGAGATGGCCACCGAAGAGATTATGCATGAGGGCGGATGCTTGTGCGGCGCGATACGATACAAGGCGGTCGGCGATCCCGTCGCGGTGGCGATCTGCCATTGCGTCAACTGCCAGCGCAACAGCGGCAGCGCTTTTTCCGTCAATGTCATCTTTCCCAAACAGGCGCTCACCGTGGAAGGCGCGCCAGCAATATATGAGGATAAGGGGGACACGGGCGAGATCGTCCGCCGCTTCTTCTGCGGGACATGCGGCACGCCGCTGGAATCCCGTTCAGTCTTTTCCGCGCCGGAGCATGCGGTGGTGAAGGCGGGCACCTTCGATCATCCCGAATGCTTCGTGCCCGACTGCGAGACCTATTGCATCAGCGCGATGCCATGGTGGGGCAAGGCGAATGACCGCACATGCTATGATCGCCTCAATGTCGATGCAATCGGGGAGGAATAGGCCGATGTCCAGAAAACCTTATCGCGTCGTCCAGTGGGCCACCGGATCGGTGGGCACGACTGCGCTGCGCCATTTCATCGACAATCCGGCCTATGAACTTGCCGGCGTCTTCGTCACCAGTCCGGACAAGGTGGGCCGCGACGCGGGCGATCTGGCCGAGCGTCCCGCCACGGGCATCATCGCGACCAACGACCCGGAAGCCATTATCGCGCTGGACGCGGACTGTGTCCATTTCGCGCCACAGGTCGAGGATATCGATGTGATGTGCCGCATCCTGCGATCCGGCAAGAATATCGTCTCGCCGCTCGGCCCTTATTATCCGACCCCGCGCTATGCCGGCCAGATAGAGCGGCTGGAGGCGGCCTGCCAGGAGGGTGGCGTATCCTTTCACGGCAGCGGCATCCATCCCGGTTTCGCGGGCGACCTCGTACCGCTCACCTTCACGCGGCTGATGGACCGGATTGAGCGCATCCACCTTTATGAGGTGGTCGATTTCCTCGACAATCCTTCGCACTATATCGAATTCATGGGGTTTGGGCGTGACCCTGCCGATCTGCTCGCCAATCCGGCCCGATCGGCTGACGCGCATCTTATCTTCTCGCAGTCCATGGCCATGGTGGTCGAGGGGCTCGGCAAGGCAATAGAAGATGTTACCGCCAGCTTCGAAGTGGCTACTGCGACACACGACATCGTCTATCCGGGCGGCATGATCCGCAGCGGGACCGTGGGCGGCCAGCATTATGAATGGTCCGCCTGGGTCGATGGCAAGCCGCTCGTCACCTATCACTGCTTCTGGACGCTCGGTCGGGATATGGAGCCAAGGTGGGACTGCGGTGAGACGGGCTACCGCGTCGTTATCGAAGGGGAGCTGCCGCTGGAGATGAGCTTTCGCGGTGGTCTACTGGCCGACGGGAGGCGCAGCTATCCCGGCTGGACCGGACTGTTGGGCGTGACCGCGATTGGTGATGTGTGTGATGCCGGGCCCGGTGTGCTGTCGCATATGGATTTGGGAATTGTCCGCCCGCGCGGGCTGGTGAGATAGGGATTCTAAAGTCAGGCTCGTGATTGCGGTAATTGGCCCTCCGCTGCCCAAGAGCAGACTATCCGCAGCTCGCAATGGAGAAACTCGGCCGAGGAATGGTCAATAGGGGGCGCTTTCGAGGCTCGCGCCGCCCTGGGCTGGGACAATGCTGCCACTCCCGCTCGAATACCTGACTGTCAGCTACTGGCGAAAGCCGTCCTTTGAGCATTGCTGCCGTCGTCGATTGGTCGGAGTTTGGCCGCGACCGCACCGGTCGGTTACCATCGACGATGACTGGCAAGACCGACTGAGCGAAGGGGGCGAGGCCAAGCCGCTGCCGCGCCGCCAGAGCGCATGTCAGAACGCATGCCGCATACCGAAAGCGATGCTACGTCCACGCAGCGGCGACTGATCCTTAACAAACGAAGTGTGCGCAAAGGCCAGTTCATTGAGCAGGTTCGTGCCGCGCAGATAGAACTCCACGGACCGGTCCTCGCCCAGATCGAACCGGTAGCTCAGCGTAGCGTTCAGCATGTCGTAGCCCGCGGTGCGGGTCTCGTACGACGCGACCTTGTTCTGGGCGAAGGTGTGGAAATATTCCACATCACCCGAGACCGGCCCGGCGCTGTGCTGATAGCGCGCGCCCAGTCGCCCCGGCGGGATGCGCGGGAGGTTGTCGTTCTCGTTTCGCAGCTTCGTGCCGATATAGTCGCCGAACAGGGTGACGCGCGATGCGGGCGAGAAACGATAGCTGACCTGGCCATCGATCCCGGCGAAGCGCGCATCGGCCGCGGTGTAGACGAGGAGATGGTGCGGGATGCCCGTCTCGGTCTCGGTCTCGATCAGGCGTGCGAAGATGTAGTCGTCGATATCCTGATAGAACAGGCCGACCTCGAACTCGAGCGCGCCGCCTGCCTTGCGGAATGTGAGATCGACCGACTTGGTCGTCTCCATCACGTCGGTCCGTCCCAGCGGAAGCTGTGAGGACAGGCGCCGCGTGTTCACCAGGCCGACCTCATAGCTGTTGGTCGCCAGATTGTTGCCATAGGCATAGAGTTCGCGAACCCCGGCCGGCCTTTCCGTCCGGGCAAGCGACAAGGCGACCGAATAGCCGTTGTCGATCCGCCAGGTCGCGCCGATCGAAGCCGAGAAGGGATTATGCCGCGCGGGCGGATTATTGCTGTTGAACGTCGCCGCCATCCGCTGCTGGTACGTACCCGGACCACCGTACATGTTGTCGAACATGGCGACGATCGCTCGCTGTGAATCCGTCCAGGGCTCGACCCATTTGGGTAATGGCGTATCGATCTTGCGCCAATCCTTGCGGGCGGCAACCTCGACGTCGAAATCGCCAAAAGACCGCCGCTCACTCAAGAAAACGCCGATATTCTCAGTGACATAGTCTGGAACGCTCCGCGCATAGCCGTACTGGTTGAGCGCCAGCGGGATGTGCGCGTCGTTGACGTTGATCCCGCTGAACGTGCCGTGGGTGTACTGCACGCCCAGAGTGCCGGTAAAGCCCAGCAGCGGCTTGTGCGTCAGTTCCAGGCGCCCATCCCAGACCTCGTTGGCATAGCGGCTGAACAGCGCTGGGCCGTCGATCTCGTCATGGACATAATCGGTGTAGGAACCGCGCAGCCGCACATGGCTGAAGCCGGGAATCAAATCCTCATAGTCGGCACGCAGGTCGGCGCGCTCGCTGCGCAGCTTGATGTAGGCCGTATGATCGTCGGACGAGCCGAACGGATCCTCGAATTGGTCGTGCGCCTCGCAGTGGAGGTCCAACCCGTGCGTGTGGCAGACCCCATTCTTGTGTGAGTGGCCAGGCAGGCCGTACTGGCTGTCGATCCTCGTATAGGCGCCGCCGATGTAGCCCTTCGACGTGATCCATGAGGCACCGATGGAGTAAGTGGTGTTCTCGGCGAAAGAATCACGCAGCTCGTTTGAGCCGAAGCTTTTCGGTACGTTGTAGTTCCCGGCGTTGCGGCGCGCGCCTTCGGCATGGACGGCGAACTGGCCGATGCCGGCAGTGACGCGGCCGACCAGCGTCTTCTCTTCATCGCCGGTGCCATAGCGTATTTCGGTCGCGCCGCTGATCCCGCCTGCCGGCACGACCTTGGGCACCTTGCTGTCGATCAGGTTGACCGCGCCGTTCATGGCGTTGCCGCCATACCGCACAGCGGCCGGACCGCGCTGGACCTCGATGCCGTCGAGCAGCAGCGGATCGGTGGTGATCGCGTGATCGGGCGAAACCGAGGAAACGTCGAACAGGTTCGCGCCGTCGCTCAAAATTTCAATCCGGGGGACCGTTTGGCCACGGATGACGGGACGGGAAGCACCGCCGCCGAAGCTGTCGAGATGAACGCCGGGCAGTCCTGCAAGCGTTTCGCCTAGCCCGCCCTGCCGGCGATGTACGAGTTCGTCACCTGCTAGGATCTGCACCGGCAGATGCGATGTAACTTCGTCCGTTGCCAGAGAGCGACCTGTGACGATGATTTCACCGGACTGTCGAATCCGCCTCGTCTCATCAGAATCCGCCGGAGCCTCTTGGGCCCAGAGTGCGGTCGGAGTGAATGCGCCGACAGACGGGGTTGCCAGCAAGATTGCCGCACTACGGAAACTGAACATTAGAAATATGATTCCCCCATTCGATCATGACGTGCCGTCTATGTGACGAGATACCATATCGTCAAATGGGGATTTGTGAATTTACGTTGCTGTCTGTCTGCCAATATCAGGGGGTTTATTGGAACTGCCAGCGATAGCTGAAACGTAACTCGCTGGACTCACTCGGCTGGTAGATATTTTTGCGCACTTCGGCCCCAAGATGATTAGTTTTGGCCGCTTTGCCTTCGCCGGCTTCAACCGCCAATCAGGCCGCTTCCGCCAAAACCGAACGTATCGCAGCACGGCGTTGTACGACGCTTTCTGGTCGTGACCCGCCCCACGGCGCTTCCAGCAAATCTGATCAGTCCCTTACGCGCTGAACCTGTGTATCGCTCCAATCGAGCGTGCGACCATCGGCACTGCGCAATTTCAGCGGAGCGACAGGTACAGCGTCGCGCGTGTCTACGAGAACAGAATGCTCTTCGTTGGCTTCGTAGAGTTCTCCCTCACCCCATTGCCGAAGGGCTGCGATCACTAGGTGGAGCGCCTGGCCTTTCGGGGTGAGGATATAGTCTCTGTATGCGCTGCCGTCGGATGCCGGGGCCTGGGTCATGATGCCGCGCTCAATCAGTAACCTCAGACGGGTCGCCAGCATGCCCTTGGCGATGCCAAGGCTGGATTGAAACGCGCTGAACCGGCGGACGCCCTCCAGGGCATCACGGATGATGAGTAGCGACCACCAGTCGCCAATGACATCCAGCGCGCGAGCCACCGGGCACGGAGCATGCGAAAGGCTGACACGCTTTACCAAGGGTAAGGTCCTTCCAATGTGGTTCGGATTACGAACTGGATCGAGATCGTTATCTGGTCTTGATATAAGACCATGACAACCTCTGGAATTCTCGGCGCCTCTGAACGGTTGCCCCCGCTCTCAGGGCGGACGACCACCGCCATGGCGATCGCAGCCGGCCTTGCGGTGGCCAATGTCTATGTCGCGCATCCGCTGCTCGACCTGATCGGCAAAAGCCTTGCCTTCCATCCGGCCGAGATCGGATTTGCGGTTACCCTGGCGCAGATCGGCTATGCCATCGGCCTCATCTTTCTGGTGCCGCTCACCGACATCATGGATCGACGACGACTGATCGTGGGTCAGACCGTCCTGTCCGCCGTGGCGCTTGTGGCCGTCGCTTATGCGCCTACAAAGGCCGTTTTGCTGGTGTCGCTTGCGATGGTCGGAGCGCTGGCCGTGACGGTTCAAACGCTGGTGGCCTATGCCGGAGCACTCGCAGCCCCGCAGGAGCGCGGCATCGTTGTGGGCAAAGTCACGAGTGGCGTCGTCGTGGGAATATTGGCTGCACGGGCGGTCTCGGGCAGCGTCGGCGATCTTCTCGGCTGGAGGGCGGTCTATCTGCTGGCAGCTGCGGCCAGTGCGATGGCGGCGCTGGCGCTGCGTTGGATGCTGCCTCCAGATGGCAGGCAAGCAGGAAGACAGCGTTATGGCAAGGTCCTGCGATCGCTGCCGCGCCTTTTCGCCGGCGATCGCGCAGTGAGGCTTCGCGCTGCATTCGCTTTTGTCATCTTTGCAGCCTTCAGCACGTTCTGGACCGCCTTGGTTCTCCCGCTGACGGCTCCCGGGTCCGGGTTGTCACACACGGAGGTCGGCCTGTTCGGACTGGTCGGCATGGCTGGCGCGATCGGCGCCCGCAGCGCCGGTCGCCTCACCGATCTGGGTCATGCGAGGCGTGTAACAGGAGCCTCCCTCCTGCTGCTCTGCTGCTCCTGGGGCATCATCGCCATGCTACCCTTGTCCTTGTGGTGGCTCGCGGCCGGCATCATGCTGCTCGATCTGGCGGTTCAGGCCGTTCATGTAACCAGCCAGACACTCATCGTCGATCGTCATCCCGATGCAGCCGGCCGCGCGATCGCCGGGTACATGGTGCTCTATTCTCTCGGTAGCGCGACAGGGGCGGCTATAGCGCCCTTCATGTACAGCCTCTGGCGTTGGAGCGGCGTGTGCGGGGCCGGCGGCGTCATCAGCGCCGCCGGATTCCTGCTTTGGATCGCCAGCGGCAGGTTCCAGCAATAGCAGTTATTTACACCTTGCCCCCAGAACGACTGAACCTGGTCGGAAGCAGCCTGTTCAGCCCACAAGCGATGTGCCTCCAAACCCTCGGTGCAAAGGGTGGCAGAAAGTTACCCTCAGCCAGTTATCCACAACCAACACTCAGTTAGTCTCTCGTGCAGAGCACCCTGCCCCTTTTATCATTTCAACCCGTTTCGTCGCACTAAAGCCCACGTGAAATTGGTTGAGATTTTTGGCTTTACAGCCCCTCAACCAACAATATATTATTGTTTTTCAGGCGGTTACAGAACCGACTTTCGCCATGTCTCCCCGACCAACGCGGCAACCGCTCGCCCCCTCCCTCCCCTTTCGCGAGTGACGCGGCGCCCAGTAATCCCAAGCACTTGCGCTTCGCCGCTTTGGAACATAAATAGAACGGATGACCCGTTCTACCGTCATGGAGCGGCTGGCGATTCTCGCCGATGCCGCCAAGTACGACGCTTCCTGCGCCTCTTCGGGCACGACCAGGCGCAACAGCCGCGACGGGCGCGGCCTCGGCTCGACCGAGGGCATGGGCATTTGCCATGCCTACGCGCCGGACGGGCGCTGCATCTCGCTGCTCAAGCTGCTGCTGACCAACCACTGCATCTTCGACTGCCACTACTGCATCAACCGCAAGAGCTCGAACGTGCAGCGGGCGCGGTTCACGCCGCAGGAGGTGGTGGACATCACCCTGTCCTTCTACCGCCGCAACTACATCGAAGGCCTGTTCCTCTCCTCCGGCATCGTGAAATCGTCGAACCAGACGATGGAGCAGCTGATCGAGGTGGCGCGCATCCTGCGCGAGGAACACGATTTTCGCGGCTACATCCATCTGAAGACCATTCCCGAGGCCGATCCCGAACTGATCGCGCAAGCGGGCCTGTGGGCAGACCGCGTCTCCATCAATGTCGAGTTGCCGACCGAAAGCGGCCTGGCGCGGCTGGCTCCGGACAAGAACGGCCCGCGGATCGAAAGCGCGATGGGCAGCGTCAGCACCGCGATCGAGGATGCGAAGGATGCGCAGAAGCGCTTCCGCAAGGCCCCGCGCTTCGCGCCCGCCGGCCAGTCCACGCAGATGATCGTCGGCGCGGATGCGGCCAGCGATGCGCAGATCGTCGGCAAGGCCAGCACGCTCTACGACAAGTTCGCGCTGCGCCGCGTCTACTACTCGGCCTTCAGCCCCATCCCCGAGGCCAGCGCCGTGCTGCCGCTGAAGCGGCCGCCGCTGATGCGCGAGCACCGGCTCTACCAGTCGGACTGGCTGATGCGCTTCTACGGCTTTGCGCCGGGCGAGGTGCAGCAGGCGACCGATGCCGATGGCATGCTGCCGCTCGATATCGACCCGAAGCTCGCGTGGGCGCTCAAGTTCCGGGAGCGCTTTCCGGTGGATCTCAACCGCGCCCCGCGGGAGGACCTGCTGCGCGTGCCGGGGCTCGGCGCCAAGGCCGTCAGCGCGCTGCTGGCGGCGCGCCGCCATCGCACGATCCGGCTGGAGGATCTCGCCCGCCTGACGGTGTCGGTGAAGAAGCTGCGGCCGTTCGTCGTGGCGGCTGACTGGCGCCCGACGCTGCTGACCGATCGTGCCGACTTGCGCGCCCGGCTCGCCCCTCCGGCGACGCAGATGGAGCTCTTCGCATGATCGCCGTCGATTTGCGCAAGCCGGACGACTTCGAGGCCTGGCGAACCGAGGCGCGGCGGCTGGCCGAACGCGGCGTGCCGCCCTCGCAGGTGGTGTGGCCGGACGTCGCCGCTTCGGGCGATCTGTTCGCCGCAGTGGCCCCCGACACGGGCTCGGCCGTGGCGGGGCGTGCCATTCGCGCAACCCTGCCGTTCATCGACCTGGCCCGCAGCGTGATCCTCCACAGCGATCCGCAGCGCCTTGACCTGCTCTATCGCGTGCTGTGGCGGCTGCAGGACCGCCCGCGCCTTCTCGACGACGCAGCCGACCCGGACGTGGCGCGTCTCGCCGGCATGGCCAAGCAGGTGCGCCGCGACATCCACAAGATGCGCGCCTTCGTGCGCTTCCGCTCCGTCGTCGAGGACGATGGCGCAGAGCGCTACGTCGCTTGGTTCGAACCGGAGCACCGGATCGAGCGCGCCAACGCGGACTTCTTCGTCAATCGCTTCGCCAGCCAGCGCTGGTCGATCCTGACGCCGCGGCTTTCGCTGCACTGGGACGGCATGGCGCTGCTCGAAGGGCCCCCGGCCTCACGCGGCGATGCCCCGGCCGAAGATGCTACCGAGGAACTCTGGCTCGGCTACTATCGTTCGATCTTCAACCCCGCGCGGCTCAAGGTGGGCGCGATGCTCAAGGAAATGCCGCGACGGTACTGGAAGAACCTGCCCGAGGCGCGCCAGATCCCCGATCTCATCGCCGGGGCCCAGCAACGCGAGGCCGCAATGATCGCCACCGGCGCCAGCCTGTTCGAAGCGGAGGCCCCGCCCTCCAGCCTCACGGCCATCGCCGAGGGGATCGAGCAGTGCCGTCGTTGCCCTATCGGCTGCAACGGAACGCGCGCCGTGATGGGCGAAGGCCCTCGCGCGGCCGACCTCATGATCGTCGGCGAGCAGCCCGGCGACACCGAGGAGCGTGAGCACCGGCCCTTCGTCGGCCCTGCCGGCCAGCTGCTCGACCGCGCCTTGAACGAGGCGGGTGTGGACCGGGAACGCGCCTACGTCACCAATGCGGTCAAGCACTTCAAGTTCACGCCGCGCGGCAAGCGCCGCCTGCACCAGACGCCCACCGCAGGCGACATCGACATTTGCCGCTGGTGGCTGGATGGCGAGCGCGCGCTGGTGAAGCCCAAGGTGATCCTTGCGCTCGGCGCCAGCGGGGCGCGCGGGCTGCTCGGGCGCACGCCGGCCATCGGCAAGGAGCGGGGTCAGGCGATCGCGCAGCCCGACGGCACCCAAGTCTGGCTGACGGCGCATCCCAGCTACCTCCTGCGCCTGGATGGCGAGGCGCGCGAGCGCGAGCACGGCCGCTTCGCACAGGACCTCGCCGGCCTTTCCAGGCTGCTGTCGAACGCCTGACGCGCGTGCCGGCCGCGGCGGCGCATCCGGTCTGGCACTGCACGCGCGTTCCATCGCTGCGGTCGCGGGAACCTCGCGCCCCTTCCGCCGCTTTTTCCAGCACGGAAGGAACTGCTCATGCCCGCACGCGCCTACTGGAAAGGCCAGATCCGCCTGGCCCTCGTCTCCATCCCCATCGAGGTCTATCCAGCGACGCGGTCCGGCCCGTCGATCTCCTTCCACCAGATCCACGAGCCCAGCGGCAAGCGCATCCGCTATGAAAAGGTCGCGCCCGGCGTCGGGCCGGTCGACCGCGACGAGATCATCAAGGGCTACGAAGTCTCGAAGGGCAGCTACGTCCTGCTCGACGAGGAGGAGATCGAGGCGGTCAAGATCGAGAGCCGCAAGACGCTCGAGCTGGTCCAGTTCGTCGAAGCGGACGAGATCGACGTGCTGTACTACGAGAAGCCTTACTTCGTCGTCCCGGCCGACGATCTGGCCGAGGAAGCCTACATCGTGCTGCGCGAAGCCCTGCGCGCCAGCCGCAAGGTCGGCATCGGGCAGTTGGCGGTGCGCGGCCGCGAGCAGCTGGTGTCGATCAAGCCCTGCGGTCGCGGCCTGGTCATGGAAGTGCTGCGCTACGCCGACGAGGTCCACAAGGCGCAAGGCTATTTCCGCGACATCGAGGACGCCCGGCCCGACGAGGACCTGCTGGACCTAGCCACCACCCTCATCGAGAAGAAGAGCGGCCCGTTCAAGCCCGCCGAATTCCACGACCGCTACGTCGATGCGCTCCACCGCCTGATCGACAAGAAGGTCAAGTCCAAGAGCAACAAGCGCATCCTGGAGGACGTCGAGGAGCCGGCGACCGGCAAGAGCAACGTCATCGACCTGATGGCGGCGCTGCGCAAGTCCGTGGGCGATGGTGGAGGCTCGGGAAGCCCGTCCCGGAAGGCGCCGGCTGGCAAAGCCCCCGCTCGCAAGCCCACCGGTCACAAGGCGGCGGCGAAGGATAGCGACGGCAAGGCGGCCGAACCGAAAACTGCCGCCAAGTCGGCGTCCTCGCGCAAGCCCGCGGCGAAGAAGGCACCCGCCGCCCGCACGCGCAAGAGCGCCTGACGGATGGAGCTGAACGCCGCCGTCCCGATCGGCAACCTTGATCCCGACGTCCTTGTCCGCATCGGCGTGGCGGCCGTGCTGGGCCCTCTCCTCGGCCTGGACCGCGAGATGCGCGGGCACGCGGCAGGCCTGCGGACGCATGGGCTGATCTGCGTGTCGGCGGCGGCGATGACCGTCTCGGTGATCGCGCTGTACTACCAGTTCGAAGGCGACGGCGAATCGCGGATGGATCCGCTGCGCATCTTCGAGGCGACCGGCGGCTTCGTCGGGATTGTCGGTGCGGGGCTGATCGTGTTTGCCCGCGGACGCCTGCACAACCTGACGACGGCGACTCATCTGTGGCTGACCGCCGTGATCGGCATCGCCTGCGGCGCCGGGCAATGGCCGCTGGTGGCGATCTGCGCCGCCGTCAGCCTGGTGATGCTGACGCTGCTGACCGTCGTCGAGGGCGAGTGGAGCCGCGATCGCAGGATCGGTGGCAGCGACCGTCGGGAGCGCGAGGAATGAGCAAGGCTGCCCCCTCCGGCGAGGATCTCCTGGCCGAATACAACCGCAAGCGCGACTTCAAGAAGACGGCCGAACCCTCGGGCCAGCGCGCGAGCACGCAGGGCGGCAACAGCTTCGTGGTGCAGAAGCACGCCGCCCGCCGGCTCCACTGGGACTTCCGCCTCGAAGTCGACGGCGTGCTCAAGTCCTGGGCCGTCACCAAGGGCCCCAGCAGCGACCCCGAGGACAAGCGCCTGGCGGTCCGTACGGAGGATCATCCTCTGGCCTATGGCGGGTTCGAGGGCCTGATACCGCAGGGCGAATATGGCGGCGGCACCGTCATGCTCTGGGACCGCGGCACATGGGCCCCGATCGAGGGCAAGAGCGCGAAGGACCTGGAGCACGGCCACCTTCATTTCACGCTCCAGGGCGAGCGGATGAACGGCGAGTGGCTCCTGGTTCGCATGAAGGGTCGCCCCGGCGAGAAGCGGGAGAACTGGCTGCTGCGCAAGGTGAAGGATGCGCACGCCGGCACCGGTGACACGCTGGTCGAGCAGGGACTCACCAGCGTCCTCACCGGCCGCACCATGGCCGAGATCGAGGCCGACGTGGCGGGCACGCACGCGCTGGAGGGCAAGACGGGCGACGCGTTCGAGACGGTGATGGAGCAGGCCGCGGCCCACACCGGAAGCAAGGCGCGGGCACGGAGCAAGGCGCGCAGCGGGCGCAAGACCTCCGGGAAGCCGCCCGCCTTCCGGCCGGTGCAGCTCGCGACGCTGGTCGATGCTGTGCCCGCGGGCAACCTGTGGATGCACGAGATCAAGTTCGACGGCTATCGCGCGCTCGTCTCCGCGGCGGGCAGCGCGGTCGCGGTCTATACCCGCAGCGGTCACGACTGGACGGACAAGTTCCGCCCCTTCGCCGCGCACATGGCCGCGCTCGACCTGCCGCCGTGCCTGATCGACGGGGAAGTGATCGCCCGCGACAAGAACGGCAATCCCGACTTCTCCAGCCTGCAATCGGTGCTCAAGCGCGGCCACGGCAGCCAGGGCGAAAAGGACGCGCTGGAATTCCACGCGTTCGACCTTCTCGAACTCGACGGCGAGGACCTGACGCAGCTGCCCAACATCGAGCGCAAGGAACGGCTGGAAGCGCTGCTCGCGCAGGCCCAGCCCCCGATCTTCGTCGCCGACCACGTGATCGGCGCGGGCGAGAAGCTGTTCGAGGCGATGTGCGCGGCCGGGCAGGAGGGGATCATCGCCAAGCGCGTGGACGCGGCCTATTCGCATCGGCGGACCAAGAGCTGGGTCAAGGTCAAGTGCACTCGCCGGCAGGAGTTCGTGATCGTCGGCTGGGCGAAGTCGCGTGCCCAGGGACGCCCCTTCTCCTCTCTGCTCCTGGGCCAGTACGAAGGGGACACGCTGGTGTACCGCGGCAAGGTGGGCACGGGCTTCGATGCGGACTCGCTTGCCGACCTCGCCGCCCGCCTGGACACGCTGCAGCGCAAGAGCGCCCCGCTGGAGGTCGACCGCGTGGAGGCGCGGGGCGCGACGTGGGTGACGCCGCGGCTGGTGGCGGAGATCGCTTTTGCCGAACTCACGGCGGAGGGGCGCGTGCGCCATGGCAGCTTCCTCGGCCTGCGGGGCGACAAGCCGGCGAAGGCAGTCAAGGCGGAGCAGCCGGAGGCGGCGCCGGTCGCCGAGATCGACGTGAAGATCAGCAGCCGGGAACGCGTCATCTTCCCAGACAGCGGCGAGACCAAGGGCGATCTGGCCGACTATTATGCGGCGATCTCGCCGCTCATGCTGCCGTTCGCGGCCAACCGCCCGATCAGCCTCGTGCGCTGCCCGCAGGGGCGCGCCAAGAAGTGCTTCTTCCAGAAGCACGACAGCGGCACCTTCGGCGACTACGTCCACCATGTGCCGATCACCGAGAAGGACGGAGGGACCGAGGACTACCTCTATGTCGACGACGCCGGCGGCCTTCTCGCATGCGTGCAGATGGGGACGATCGAGTTCCACGGCTGGGGCGCCAAGGCGGAGGCGGTCGAGCAGCCCGACCGGATGATCTTCGATCTCGACCCGGACGAAGGCCTCGATTTCGAGCATTGCGTGCGGGGCGCCCAGGACATCCGCGCACGGCTGGCGGACCTGGGCCTCGTCAGCTTCGCGATGCTCTCGGGCGGCAAGGGGGTCCACGTCGTGGTCCCTCTGCGGCGCGGGGAATCGTGGGATACCCACAAGGACTTCTCGCGCCGCTTCGCCGAGGCGCTCAGCCTGGCCGAGCCGGACCGGTACGTCGCCACGATGAGCAAGGCCAAGCGCAAGGGCCGCATCTTCATCGACTGGCTGCGCAACCAGCGGGGCGCCACCGCCGTCCTGCCCTACTCCGCCCGCGCGCGGGCGGGCGCACCGGTCGCCGTTCCGATCGACTGGGACGAGCTGGACGACCTGGAGAACGCCCATCCCTACTCCATCAAGGATGCCGACACGCTGCTGAACCGCGCGCGGGACCTGCGCGGCTGGGGCTTCGCGGACCAGGCCTTGCCCGCGGTCTGAACAAGACTTGGCCGCAGCGCGGCGAAAGTCTATCAGGCTGCCCGACCAGAGCAGCCTCATGAAACCACACCCTTCCAGCGCCGGCCTTGAAGCGGCTTTTCTCGAGAACCGGGACAAGCTGCTGCGGTTCCTGCGCGCCCGCGGCGCCGGCGACGCGGCGGAGGACATCGTGCAGGAGGTGTGGCTCAAGATCGCGGCGAGCCGCCCGGGCCCGGTCGCATCGCCGCTGTCCTATCTGTTCCGCACGGCCGACCTGCTCATGATCGACCGCTTCCGCGCGGCCCGGCAGGCGGGTCTCCGCGACCGCGACTGGTCCGACGCGAATGGGGGCGATCCCCCCGGGGTCTCGGCCGATCCCGCGCCGGACCGCCGCATCGGTGCGGCACAGGAAGCCGCCAGCGTGCTCTCCGTCCTCGATCGCCTCGGCGCGCGGACGTCGACGATCTTCCGGCGCCACCGCATCGATGGCATCCCGCAAAAGGCCATCGCCGCCGAGATGGGGATCAGCCTCAGCACGGTGGAAGGCGATCTCAGGGTCGCCTACCGGGCGCTCAGCGAATGGAAGGAACGATCGCGATGAGGCTGGAGCCGATCGTCTCCGTCTTCGCCGCACAAGGAGCGCGCGATGGCGAGTGATGACACGATCCGGGAACAGGCCTTGCACTGGAGCGTGCGGGCCAACGATCCCGGTTTCCTCGACTGGGAGGCGTTCACCGCCTGGCTGGAGGAGGACCCGGCGCATGCCCGCGCTTACGACGCGGTCAGCAGCGCGGTCGCCGAAGCCGCGGACCTGGCAGCGCGTGGCGCGACGGCGAACGACGACCTGGCGCTGGCGCCGCCCACCGCAAGCCGGCGTGCCTGGCTTGCCGGCGCGCTCGCTGCGTCGCTGGCGGCGGTGGCCGGGCTCTGGCTGTTCCAGGCCGAACGGCGCGACCTCTACACCGTGCGCACCGCCTTGGGCGAAACCCGCTCGCTCCACCTCGATGCGGAGACGCGGATCGACCTCGCGGGCGGGAGCGAGATCGCCCTCGACCGCGACGACACGCGCTTCGCTCGGCTGGAGCAGGGTCAGGCGCTGTTTACCGTGCGCCACGACGCGGCCCATCCCTTCGTGGTGGCGGTAGGCGAAGAGCGCCTGGTGGACCTCGGCACCGTGTTCGACGTGCGCCACGATGCGGAGGGGCTGAGCGTCGCCGTGTCCGAAGGCGCAGTGCAGTTCGATCCCGAAGGCGCGGCCGTCCGCATCGCGCCTGGCGAGGTCCTGCAGCGGCGCAACGGCGCCAGCGACTACACCTTGTCGAAAGTGCCGGCCGAGCAGGTGGGCGAATGGCGCGAAGGCCGCCTGACCTTCCAAGCCGCCTCGCTGGCGGCGGTGGCTGCGCAGCTCTCGCGCGTGACGGGGATCGAATATGCAGCAGCGCCGGCCGGCAGCGGGACCGTCTCGGGCTCGATCCTGGTTGCACCGTTGCGGCGTGATCCCGCCGCGATCGGGCCGCTGCTGGGCGTGTCGGTCAAGGCGGACGGCGGTCGCTGGGTGATCGGCGCGCGTTGATCCGATGCGGCGCCGAGCCTGCATCGTGGCGGCTGCACTGGCCATGCCTGCCCCGGCCCTGGCGGAGGACGTGGCCGTGTCGACGCGCAGAGGCTCCCTCGGCGATGCGGCCATCGAGCTTGCGCGCCAGACGCGCTCGAGCATCGTCATCGCCGATCCGCTCGTCGCCCTGCGGCCGGTTCCCGCCATCCGCGGCCGCATGGACACCGCCGAGGCGGTGCGGCGACTGGCGGCGAAGGCGGGCGGGCGGGCGGTGGCGGTGGCGCCCGGAGCCTGGCGGATCGAGGCCGCCCGGCCCGCACGCGCGCCTGCGCCGGCGCCGGTGCGCACCCCCCCGCCCCGCCCGGCACCCGAGGAGGACGCGCCGACACCCCCCATCGTCGTCATCGCCAGCAAGCGGGACCTCTCCATCGAGGCGATGGCGGGCCAGGTCGCCATCCTGGACGGCGCCTCGCTCGAGGCGGGGGGCATCGGCGGAACCGAGAAGATCACCCAGCGGATCGCAACCGTCACCTCCACCCATCTGGGCAGCGGGCGCAACAAGCTGTTCATCCGCGGCATCGCCGATTCGAGTTTCACCGGCCCCACGCAGGCCACCGTCGGCCAATACCTGGGCGACCTGCGCCTCTCGTACAATGCGCCCGATCCCGACCTGCGCCTGTCCGACATGGCCCGCGTCGAAGTCCTCGAAGGGCCGCAGGGCACGCTTTATGGCGCCGGGTCGCTGGGCGGCATCATCCGGCTCGTGCCCAATCCCCCTGTTCTGTCCGAAGCGAGCGGGTCGGTCACCCTGGGCGCATCGCTCACCCAGGGCGGGGCCCCGGGGGGCGATGCGGGCGCGACGATCAACGTTCCGCTGGGCGAGGCGGCCGCCTTTCGCGGCACCATCGATGCCGCCACGCTGGGCGGATACATCGACAAGCCCCTGCTTGCGCGCAAGGACGTCAATCGCACGCGGATCCTGGGCGGCCGCGCCAGCCTGCGCGCGGAACTCTCCCCCGACTGGACGGTGGACCTCATCGGCCTGGCCCAGTCCACCGACGCGCGCGACAGCCAGTATGCCGCCCGCGACGGCCTGCCGCTCGTCAGCGGTGCCCGGCTGCAGGAGGGCTCGGACGCCGATTACGCGATGAGCCAGCTCGTGGTCTCGGGCAGGCTGGGCGAAGTGCGGGTGCGCTCCACCACCGGCATCGTGCGCCAGCATCTGGAGGAACGCTACGACGCCAGCCTGGACGCGGACACCCCGCGGCGGTTCTCGCAGGAGAACCGCACCCGAATGATTGCCCAGGAGACCCGCTTGTGGCGGCCGGAGGCAAACGGCTTCGGGTGGCTGGTGGGGGCGAGCTTCACGCACAATCGCACCGTCCTGTCGCGCCGCTTCGACTATGCCGGGGCCCGCATCGCCTCGACCGGCGTGCGCAACGTCACGGACGAGGCGACGCTCTATGCCGAGGGGAGCCTGAGGCTGCGGCCCGGCCTGACCGCGACCGCGGGCGGCCGCCTGACGCACTCGCGCCTGAGCGGCGCCGGCCAGGATGTGCAACCTGCGATCGCCTTCGCCCGCGCCGCGGTGACGGCGGACCGCGCCATCACGACGGTCCTGCCCTCCGCAGCGCTTAACGCCGAGGTCATGGCGGGCACGACGCTCTACATGCGCTACCAGGAAGGCTTCCGCCCGGGCGGCTTCGCGATCGAGAGCGAGTTCGTGCGCAAGTTCCGCAACGATCATACCGCCACGTGGGAGATCGGCGCGCGCCATGGGCGGGCGGGCACCGGCCCGTTCGACCTGGCGGCAAGCGTCTCCTACACCCACTGGCGCGACATCCAGGCTGACTTCATCGACAATTCCGGGCTCCCCAGCACCGCCAACATCGGCGACGGTCGCGTCTGGTCGGCCAGCCTGACCGGCGGCCTCCGGCTCGCACCGGGGCTGCGGGTGGAGGCGGGAGCCACCTGGAACTGGAGCGAGGTGGACACGCCGCCGGCCGAGCTCGTGGCCCTGGTCACGCGCGCAGCAGCCCTGCAAGGCGGCTTTGCGAGCCACGAAGCGGCACTCGACGCGGTGCTCGCCCGGTCGATGCAGGTGCCCAACATCGCCGAATTCTCCGGCCGCGTCGGCCTGGCAGGGACGCGCGCCGTCACGGACACCTGGCACCTGCAGGGGAACGCCTGGGCCAGCTACGTGGGCAAGTCGCGCCTCGGCATCGGTCCGGAACTCGGCGAGGCCCAGGGCGACTACTTCGACAGCGGACTGGACCTGAGGCTGGGGACCGGGAGCTTCGGCGTGACGCTCGCCGTCAACAACCTTACCAACTCGCGCGGCAACCGCTTCTCGCTGGGAACGCCGTTCAGCACCGGCCGCAACCAGGTCACGCCCCTGCGGCCGCGGACCGTCCGGCTGGGGCTGGACGCCCGCTTCTGACTTGCGCGCCACGAAGCGCCGGGGCAATCGACAAAAATTGAGCGACGATCGCGAGGAGCGGGAACTTTTTTCAAGGTGCTCCGCGAAGGGCTCCGTCTGAGGGTTCATACCGAACCTGAAGGGACGACGATGCCGCGCCACCTGACTGCGAAGACCCTGCTTGCCACGACCGCCTTCCTTGCCATCGCGACGGCCGCCCATGCCGAAGACGTCGCCACCAAGCGGACCGATCCGCTGCGCACCTCCACCATCAAGAACGGCGGCGCCGACGCCATCAGCGTGACCAAGGACGGCTCGGTCGTGCTCACCAGCGGCACCGCGATCACGCAGGACAGCAACAACGCGGTGAGCAACGCCGGAACGCTGAGCGTCGCCAACGCCAACGGCGCAGTGGGCATCGATTCCCTTGCAGGCGTGAGCGGCGACATCACCAATACCGGCGCCATCGCCATCGACGAGCCCTACGCGCCGACCGACACCGACAACGATGGCGACATCGACGGCCCCTTCGCGCTTGGCGCCAACCGGTACGGCATCCGCACCCAGGGTGCACATGCCGGCAAGATCACGCAGAACGGCACCATCACCGTGGAAGGCAACGATTCCGCCGGCATCGCCTTGGGCGGAAAGCTCACCGGCGCCTTCACGCACGACGGCACCACCAAGGTTCTCGGTGATCGGACCGTCGGCGTGGCGGCGCAGGCCATCGACGGCGACGTGCGCCTCGCCGGCACCGTCACGGCGCAGGGCAAGGACGCGATCGGCGCGCGCTTCGCAGGCGACGTGAGCGGCGCCATGGTGGTTCAGGGCACTGTCAGCGCCACCGGCTACCGCTATGCCACCGCGCCCGGCGACACCTCGAAGCTCGACGCCGACGATCTGCTGCAGGGCGGGCAGGCCCTGCTGGTCGAAGGCAGCGTGAGCGGAGGGATCATGCTCGCCGCCGCGCCGCGCGACGCCGATCCCAACAAGGCGGACGAGGACGCCGACGGCATCGAGGATGCCAAGGAAGGCACCGCCAAGGTCGTGTCCTACGGCTCCGCCGCCGCCCTGCAGATCGGCGCGGCCGACCGTGACATCGCGATCGGGCCGGTGGCCGCCAGCGCCAGCAAGTACGGTCTGGTGATCGAGGGATCGGTCGAGGGAATAGGGCTCTACTCGGGCGTGAACGCCAGCGGCCTGGTGATCGGTGGCCGAGGCGGCGCGGTGGCGATCGCCAACGGGATCGGCGTGACCGGAACCGTGAGCGCATCTTCCAACGGCGCCAGTGCCACCGCGCTGCGCCTGGGAACGGGCGCGACATCGCCGCTGCTGCAGAACTCCGGCACGATCGCGGCCACCGCCGGCAACACGGCGGGCGCCTTGGCCGCGGCCGTGCGGATTGATGCGGGCGGCAGCCTGCCGACGATCCGCAATGGCGGCACCATCAAGGCGGTCGCCGGCGAGAACGGGTCCGCCACGGCGATCTCGGACGCCAGCGGCAGCCTTGTGCTGGTGGAGAACGCGGGCACGATCTCGGCCACCGGCGCCAAGGCCGGCAGCGGCCGCAATGTCGCGATCGACCTCTCTGGCACTGCGGGAGCCGTGTCGATTCGGCAGACGCAGGTCGCCTCCGGCTTCAGCGCGCCTTCGATCGTCGGTGACGTGCGCCTCGGCGGAGGCGACGACGTCGTCGACGTGGCTGACGGCACCCTGACCGGTGACGTGACCTTCGGCCTCGGCGCCAACACGCTCAATCTTTCCGGCGATGCGGTCCAGACCGGCAAGGTCGAATTCGGCTCGGGCAACGACACGATGGCGCTGGCTGGGACCAGCAGCTACAGCGGCGCGGTGGATTTCGGCGGTGGCGCCGACGTGCTCAACCTCACCGGGTCGGCGCGTTTCTCCGGGTCTGTCGCGAACGCCGGCAACCTCGCGGTGAAGGTCGCGGGCGGCATGCTCGACCTCAACAAGCCCGCTTCCATCGCCTCCCTCGATGTCGGTGCCAGCGGCGTGCTGATGGTCACGCTGGACAAGACCGCCAACGCCGGGTCTGCCTATGCGGTCGCGGGCAATGCCGCGTTCGCCGAAGGCGCCAAGCTGGCGATCCGGTTGGCCGACGTCTCCACCGCGGTCGGCAGCTACCAGGTGCTCACCGCCGGGACACTGACCGGCCGCGACAAGCTGGCCACGCTCACCGACCTGGTGCCGTTCATGTTCAAGGCCGAACTCGACAAGGACGCGGCGGCCAACACGATCGTGGTCGACGTGTCGCGCCGGACAGTCGCCGAGCTCGGCCTCAACCGGTCCGGCGCCGCTGCCTACGACGCCGTCTTCGAGGTGCTGGGCAAGGACGAGAAGGTCGAGCAGGTGTTCCTCGGGATCACCGGCGGCGACCAGTTCAGCGCCGCCGTGGGGCAGATGCTGCCAGACCATGCCGGCGGCGCGTTCGAGGGGATCAGCCTGGGCACCCGCGCCCTGGCGCGGCAGTTGCAGGATCCGCAGGGCCCCTTCACCCGCAGTGGCCGGTTCTCCAGCACGATCAGCATGGCGGTCTGGGGCAGCGACCGGAAGACCGGTGACAGCGCCGCGTACAAGCTCAACGGCTATGCCTGGTCGGCGACCGGCGAATACGAGACCGGGGTCGGCCGCTTCGGCGCCACGATCGCCTACATCTACAACGACCACAAGAACGGCGATGTCTCCGACGTGAAGTCCAAGGGCTTCGAGCTGGCGGCGCACTGGCGCGGCAAGTTCGGTCCGGTCAGCGGCTTCGCCCGGGGTTCGGTGGGCACCGCGGACTTCGACGGCGAACGCAACTTCTACGGCGCGGTCGGCTCCGAGTCGGTGCGCCGCACCATGAACGCCGAGTGGGACGGCAAGTTCGTCACCGCGGCCGCAGGCGCCGCGGTCGAGGGCGGCTCGCAGTTCTTCTTCTTCCGTCCCGGGGTGACGGTGGACTACGTGCGACTGAAGGAGGACGGCTACACCGAGACCGGGGGCGAGGCGCTGGATCTCGCGGTGGCGTCGCGCACCAGCGACGAGCTCGGCGTGAACGGCAGCATGACCGTCGGCGTGGACTTCCTGGGCATGCGCGCGCGCGACGAGAACTGGTTCCGCGTCGAGACCGAGGGCGGCTGGCGCGAGATCGTCAGCGGCGGTCTCGGGTCCACCACCGCGCACTTCGAGGACGGTGAAGACTTCACCCTCGAAGGAGACGAGGCGACGAGCGGCTGGTTCGCCCGCCTGCGCGCCATCGGCGGATCCTCCGGCTTCACGATGGGCGGCGAAGTCTCCGCAGAGGACCGCCACGGCCGGGTCGATCTCGCCCTGCGCGGCTCCATCACCATCGGCTGGTAAAGGGCGAACGGCGCAATACCAATTGTCGCCGTCGCTCTGGGCACCGGGCTGCTTATCTGCTGCACCCCCCGCGTGCAGCCCGGTGCCCCTTCTTGCGTGCAGCACGGAAGGCCAGCTCGGCGCCCGCGCCTGAAGGCTGGCCTTTCGATCCCGGACTGCGTCGGCAGTCCGCCCTCTCCATCGCTCCGCATATCGGAGCCGGTGCCAGGCGCGGGGGTCGTTGCGGACACCGGCACATCCGTGTCAAATCGTTGCTGCGCGCAAGGCCTTGTTGACGCGGGCGCGTACGGGTGGGAGCCCATCCTCAACGGCGCCGCTTCGAGCCGCCGGGCGTCGAACGCCGATCGAGAGGATCAGGTACGGTGACCCGTCCCTTCGCACCGCGCCTTGCGGTCTATGTCGGACTCGTGTTCCTGCTGCTCGGGGTGATGGAGCTCGCCGCCAGCCTCCTGTTCTACCAGGCGATCGACCGCCAGACGCTGGACGAGGATCACGCCCGGCGGATCGCCGAACTGCTGGTGGTCAGCGATCGCATCCATGCAATCGACCCCCGGCTCACCGCGCCTACCATGAGCACGCGCCACCTGGCGGCGGCGGTGGCGCGAACCCCCACCGTCCCCAATCACGCCACCGACGGCACGCTGGGCCGGATCGAGCGTCGCATCCTGGAGTGGGAGCCATCGCTGGCGGGGCGTTCGCTGCGCCTCGCGCTGCGCGGACCGCCGCAGGGCCGGTGCGACCTGGTCGGGTCGATCCGGCTGCCGGATGGCCATTGGCTGAACTTCCGGTCGCGCGACATCAACGCCATGTGGCCGGTGGCCCTGCGCGCAACGGTGCTGACGCTGGGAACCACGGTGGCCTTCCTCGCCATGGGGCTCGTCGCGCTTCACGTGCTGACCCGCCCCCTGCGGCGCATGAGCGACGCGGCCGAGGCGATCGGCCAGGGACGGCAGGTGACCATACGCGAGGGCGGCTCGCCGGACCTGAAGAAGCTGGCGCACTCGATGAACGTCATGCAGGAGCGCATCGCCCGCTTGCTGCAGGACCAGGCCCGCTCCTTCGAGGCGATCAGCCACGATCTGCGCACCCCGCTGGCCCGCCAGAAGGTGGCGGCCGAACTGATCGAGGATGTCGAGCTCGGCAGCATCGTGCTGACCAGCGTGGACGAGATGGAGGCCCTCCTCTCCTCGTTGCAGCGCTTCCTGCGCGCGCAGCACCTGGCGGCCGAGCCGGAGGAACTGGACCTGGAGCTGCTGGTGCGCCAAGTGCTCTCCCCATACGGCGATCGTGCCCGCATCACCACCAGCGAGCCCGCGGTCGTCAGGACTTTCCGCGAGCCCGTCACCGTGGCGCTGCAGGCGCTGGTGGAGAACGCGATCCAGTTCGGCAGCGAGGCGCGGGTGGCGATCCGCAGGGTCTCGCGCCACTGGTGCATCGAAATCGCCGATTCTGGCCCCGGGATCCCGCCCCGCTACTTCGATGCGGTCCTCGATCCGTTCTTCCGCCTGGACGAGGCGCGCGCCCGCGACACCAAGGGCTTCGGCCTTGGCATCCCGACCGCGCATCGCCTGATGATGCGCTTCGACGGCGGTCTCTCGTTCGCGGCTTCGCCCGACGGCGGATTGATCGCGCGGCTCGAAGTTCCCGAAACCGAGGGAACGGCGCCCGTACAAGGCGCCGCCTGAACAGCGCCAGGAATGGCCTTGCACGTCCTCGCCGGGCGAGCGCCATCCCCCGGCTCCGCAAGACCCCTCAGACGCTCTCGCCGTCTGCCTCGCCCGCCTCTTCGCCTTTTCGTCTGATCCGCTGCCAGGCGGAGAAGGCCGCGTCCGCACCGGCCTGGCGCTCGCCTTCCAGCCGGTCGATGTTGGCCGAAAGCTGGCCGTAGGACTCCTGCCGGTTGCGGTTGGTACCGGCGAAATGCGGCATGACGAAGCGGGCGTAGAGCTCGTAGCTCTTCTTCGTCTCCTCCCACTCGGCCCAGTTGTGCGCCTGGAGCAGCAGCACGCCGAAGTCGCCCTGCTTGGCCTGGAGCCGTTCGATCATCGCGATGGCATCGTCCGGCGTCCCGATCACCGCCCGACCGGCGCCGACGAGGATGTCGACCGGATCACCTCCCGCCATGCCGCGCATCCCCGCCGGAGCGACCCGGTCGAAGTACTGCACCCATCGCGCGAGTCCCTCGCGCACGTCCTCGCGCGCCTTCTCGCGCGTGGCGGCCACGTGCATGGGCACTACCAGGCGCAGGCGGCGGGGATCCATCGTGTGGCCGCGCTCGGCCGCGACCTGGTTGGCGATGCGCCAGTTTTCGTCCAACACGTCGAATCCCGCCGCCTCGGTCGCCGCGACGCAGAGCATCCCGAAGCCGTGGCGTCCGGCCAGCATTCCTCCCGAGGGCGTGATCGCGCTGGCCACCGCGATTTCAGGATGCGGCTGGGTGTAGGGACGCAGGTGGGTACGGGCGCGCTGGAGGTCGTACCAGGAGGTGCGATGCGTCACTTCCTCGCCGCGCAGCAGCGGCACGATGATCTCTGCCACTTCGGTGAGCTTTTCGCGGAGCGACCGGATGTCGACCCCGATCATCTCGGCATCGGTGGGCAACAGCCCCGGCCCCATGCCGAACATGACGCGGCCCATCGTCATGTGATCGAGCTGGAGGATCCGGTTCGCCACCATCAGCGGGTTGTGGTACGGCATCGAGACCACCCCCGTGCCCAGCCGGATGCGCTGCGTGCGCTCTGCCGCGGCCGCGATCATCAGTTCGGGGGAGCAGATCGTTTCCCAGCCGGTGGAGTGATGCTCCCCGAACCACGCCTCGGCAAAACCGAGCCGGTCCGCCCATTCGACGATCTCGAGGTCGCGCCGCAGCGCGATCGTCGGGCTTTCTTGGACGTCATGGTAGGGCGCGAGGAACAGCCCGTGCTCCAGGTTCGAACCGCTCATCTCTGTCTCCCATGCAGCCGCGTGTCCCCGCGGGCTCCGGCTCCTTCCGGCGACCTAGGACAACCCCGCGTGATGGTCCTGCGATAACAGCGGCAGGTCACCGGCGGGGCAGTTCGCGTTCCGGCCGGGACAAATCCGGCGCCGGAACCCTTCCCAGCGGACCTGCCACTTTGTTATTGCGAATGATTAGCACTTCCACTAGCGGACGCCCCGGGAACTAACACGACGGGGTTGTATGAATCTGAAGCTTGCACTCATGCTCGGCGGCGCTTTCGTGCTCCAGGCCGCACCATCGGCCGCGCAGGAGGCGAATAGCGAGCCGGCCGGAGCCGACGAGATCGTCGTCACCGGCACCTACACGCTGGCCGACAAGATCGACACGGCCACCGGCCTCGGCCTGACCGTTCAGGAAACGCCACAGTCGGTCAGCATCGTGACCTCGCAGCGGATCATCGACCAGAACCTCATCAGCGTGAAGGACGTCATCCAGAACGCGGTCGGCGTCGCGATCAACGAGACCGACGACGTGCGCAACTCGTTCTACGCGCGCGGCTTCCAGATCACCAACACCCAGATCGATGGCGTGCCGACCGCCTGGGCGCTCGGCGGCGACTCCGGTGAGACGCTGGCCGACGTCTCGCTCTACGAGCGCGTCGAGATCGTGCGCGGCGCGACGGGGCTGCTGAGCGGTGCCGGCGACCCGTCGGCATCGGTGAACCTCGTGCGCAAGCATGCCGAGAGCACCGAGTGGGGCGGCTACGTCAACGCCAGCTACGGCAGCTGGAATACCTGGCGCGTCTCGGGCGATATCGGCGGCGCGGTGACGTCCGACGGGCGGCTGCGGTTCCGCGGCGTCGCGCGCTACGAGGAGGGCGACAGCCAGATCGACGGCTACCACAACGAGAAGCTCGTCCTCTACGGCACCATCGACGCCGACATCACCGAGGACACCCTGCTGCGCGTCGGCTTCAGCCACCAGGACAACAATCCGGACGGCGCCGCCTGGGGCGCGCTGCCCTCGTTCTACAGCGACGGCAGCTTCGCCGAGTGGCGGCGGTCGAAGTCGACCGCGGCCGACTGGACGCACTGGAACACGACCAACCAGAACCTGTTCGTCAGCCTGCGCCAGGACTTCGGCGACGGCTGGAGCGTGCAGGCGAACTACAACCGCCTGCGCAACACGCAGCGCACCAACCTGCTGTACCTCTATGGAGTCGTGGATCGCGAGACCGGCCTCGGACTTGCCAGCAATCCGTACTCGGCGGACGGAGAAAGCATCCAGAACAGCTACGACGCCCAGATCAAGGGCAAGGTCACGCTGTTCGGCCGCGATCACGAGGTTGTCGTCGGCGCGCTGCGCAGCATCATCCGCCGCCATGCCGACACGTTCACCTCGCTGAACCTGGACGAGAACGGATTTTTCCCGCCGGCGGGCGACTTCAACAACTGGACGGGCGATTCCTATGCCTATCCGGGCTTCTCCGACGTGCCGTTCCGGGCCTCGCAGGAGAAGATCACCCAGACCGGCTACTACGGCGTCGTCCGGGCGAACCTGACCGACCAGCTCAAGCTCATCGGTGGCGGCCGCCTGGCCAGCTGGCAGCAGCGCGGCTTCGCCTACGGCGTGACCAACAATTACGGCGATGACGACGTGTTCATCCCCTATGTCGGAGCGCTTTACGACCTCACGCCCCAGCACCGCGTCTATGCGAGCTACACCAAGATCTTCCAGCCGCAGAACAACGTCGACCGCAACTATCGCCAGCTCGACCCCCTGGACGGCAAGGCCTACGAGATCGGCCTGAAGAGCTCGTTCTTCGATGACGCACTGCAGACGTCGCTCTCGCTGTTCCGCATCGAGCAGGACAACCTGGCTGTGCTGGATGGTGCGCCGATCCCGAACCCCAACGATCCCACTGCCCCGCCGTTCCAGCCTTACGTCGCCGCAGACGGCGTCGTCAGCAAGGGCTTCGAGGTCGAGGTCACCGGCCAGCCGCTAGAAGGCTGGAACGTGAACCTGGGGTACAGCCAGTTCAAGATGGATGCCAACTTCGACCAGCCGCGGCGCCTGCTCAAGCTGTTCACCACCTACACCTGGCAGGACCTGACCTTCGGCGGCGGCGTGAACTACCGCAGCAAGGCCTACACGGACGGCCTCAATCCGGTGACCGGCGCCCCGTTCCGCTTCCAGCAGGACGGCTATGCCCTGGTCAGCCTGATGGCGCGCTACAACGTGTCCGATGCCCTGCAGATCCAGGGCAACCTGGAGAACCTCTTCGACAAGAAGTACTTCAGCCAGATCGGGTTCTTCAGCCAGTATCGCTACGGCGCCCCGCGCAACTTCACGGTGAGCGCCAACTACCGGTTCTGATCCTCCGGAGCGGGGCCGACCCGCGCCGAAGCTGCCCAAAGCCTCGCCATCCCGATGGAAATCCTTCAAGTAAGGGCAAATTCCATAGGAGATTGAGAGTGACTCGGCATCTTCCCTGGCTTCTGGTGGCGATCCTCGGCGCGGTGGCGCTGGGGGTCGTCGCCGTCTCTCGCGGAGAAGCCGTCAACGCGCTCTGGATCGTGGTCGCGGCGGTCTGCACATTCCTCGTCGCGTACCGCTACTACGCGCTCTACATCGCGCGCCACGTGATGCGGCTCGATCCCAGCCGGCCCACGCCGGCGACACGGCGCGCCGACGGGCTGGACTACGTCGCGACCGAACGCACCGTCCTGTTCGGCCACCACTTCGCCGCGATCGCCGGGGCCGGTCCGCTGGTCGGACCGGTGCTGGCCGCGCAGATGGGCTACCTGCCGGGCACCTTGTGGATCATCGCCGGCGTCGTGCTGGCAGGCGCGGTGCAGGACTTCATGGTCCTGTTCATCTCCATGCGCCGCGACGGCCGCTCGCTGGGCGAGCTCATCCGGATGGAGATGGGCCAGGTCGCCGGTACGATCGCGCTGTTCGGCGCCTTTATGATCATGGTCATCATCCTCGCGGTGCTGGCGCTGATCGTGGTCAAGGCGCTCGCCGAAAGCCCCTGGGGCATGTTCACCGTCGCCGCCACGGTGCCGCTGGCGATCCTGATGGGCATCTACACCCGCTGGATCCGCCCGGGCCGCATCGGTGAGGTGTCGATCCTCGGCCTCGTCGGCCTGCTCGCCGCGATCGTCTATGGGCAGGCCGTGGCGCAATCGCCGTTCTGGGGGCCGCTGTTCACCTTCACGCCGGTGCAGCTGTGCTGGATCCTGATCGGCTACGGCGCCGTCGCCTCGGTGCTGCCGGTGTGGCTGCTGCTCGCGCCGCGTGACTACCTCTCCACCTTCCTCAAGATCGGCGCGATCGCCGCACTCGCGATCGGCATCGTTATCATGGCACCGCCGCTGCGCATGCCGGCGACGACGGTGTTCACCGCCGGAGGCGGGCCGGTGTGGTCGGGCGGGCTGTTCCCGTTCCTGTTCATCACCATCGCCTGCGGAGCGGTGTCCGGCTTCCACGCCCTTATCGCCAGCGGCACCACGCCCAAGCTGATCGCCAGCGAGGCGGACGCTCCCTTGATCGGCTACGGCGCCATGCTGACCGAGGCCTTCGTCGCCATCATGGCGCTGGTGGGGGCCTCCATCCTCGATCCCGGCATCTACTTCACCATGAACAGCCCGGCCGCGCTGCTGGGCACCGACCCGGTGAGCGCGGCGAGCGCGGTCACCGCCATGGGCTTCCCGATCTCCGCCGACACCATCGCGCAGACCGCCCGCGACGTCGGCGAGCACACCATCATCTCGCGCGCGGGCGGCGCGCCGACGCTGGCGGTGGCGATGGCGGAGATCTTCTCCCACGTGGTCGGCGGCCCGGCCATGAAGGCCTTCTGGTACCACTTCGCCATCCTGTTCGAAGCGCTCTTCATCCTCACCGCCGTGGACGCCGGGACCCGCGCCGGCAGGTTCATGCTCCAGGACCTGATCGGGCTGGCGGTCCCGTCGTTCAAGGAGACCAGTGGCCCCGCTCCCGCAATCGTGGCGACGGGGCTCTGCGTGGCGGCCTGGGGCTTCTTCCTCCACCAGGGCGTCACCGATCCCCTCGGCGGCGTGAACACCCTGTGGCCCGTGTTCGGCATCTCCAACCAGATGCTCGCCGCCATCGCGCTGATGCTGGCGACCGTGGTGCTGTTCCGCCTGAAGCGCGAGCGCCTGGCATGGGTGACGGTGGTGCCGACGGCCTGGCTGCTGGTCTGCACCCTCTCGGCCGGCTGGCTCAAGCTGTTCTCGGCCGATCCGGCGATCGGCTTCCTCGCTCACGCCGGCACGTTCGCGGCGGCGGCGGAGAGCGGCGAGGTTCTCGCCCCGGCGAAGACCATGGCGCAGATGGAGCGCGTGATCTTCAACGATCGCGTGGACGCCGCGCTGGTCGCGCTGTTCCTGGCCGTGGTCGTGGCGCTGTTGGTCTTCGCCATCAGGACCTGCATTGCCGCCCGGCGCTCCGCCGCGCCGACTGCGCACGAGATCCCATCCGCCGCGGAGCTCGCTGCGTGAGCGGGGCGCTCGGCAAGCTGCGACGGATGGCGCACCTGATGGTGGGCCTGCCGGACTACGACGCCTACCTGCGGCACATGCGCCTCCACCATCCCGAGCAGGCGGCGATGACCCGTACCGAATTTTTCCGTGATCGCCAGGCCGCCCGCTATGGCGGCAGGAACGGCGGGAGGTGCTGCTAAGGCGGGGTTAGCGGCACCTTAGCGCAGCGATAGCGAGCAAGCGCGAGCGCTGGCGGTCCCCCTCGCGGCGACCGCCAGCTCCTTACTGCACCGGAGCGGCCGGCGCTGTGCCCGTTGCTGGGGCCGTTGCTGGCGCCGTTGTCTCCTCCAGCCCGCCGCCCAGCGTGCGGTAGAGCTCGACCAGGTTGCTGGCCTGCGTCAGGCGCGTGGTCACCAGCTGCTGTTCCGCGGCATAGGCGGTGCGCTGGGCATCGAGCGTCGTCAGGAACGAGTCGACGCCGGCGCGGAACCGGGCCTCCGACAGCCGCGAGGCGACCTGTGCGGCCTGCGCTCGGCTCGTCTGCGCCGCCACCTGCTCGCCGATCCGGCCGCGCTGCGCCAGGGCGTCGGCGACCTCGCGGAAGGCCGTCTGGATCGCCCTCTCGTAGGTCGCGACGGCGACCTGCTGCGAGGCGCGGGCATATTCCAGATTGCCCGTGCGGCGTCCGAAGTCGAACAGCGGCAGCCCGATCGCGGGAGTGGCCGTGTACGTGAGGGTCCCGTCCTTGAAGAGGCCTGACAGCGCCGTGCTGATGGTCCCGATCGTGCCGGTGAGCGAGATCGTGGGGAAGAAGGCTGCGCGCGCCGCGCCGATGTTGGCGCTTTCCGCAATCAGCTGGTGCTCGGCCTGGAGCACGTCGGGGCGGCGCAGCAGCACGTCGGACGATACGTCCGACGGCAGCGCGTCGCGGGTGGCCGGCTCCGCGCCGAGCCCGGTCGGCAACAGATCGGCCGCGACGGTCGTGCCCACCAGCAGGTTGAGCGCGTTCTGGTCGCGGGCGACACTCGTCTCGAGCGCGGCGATGTCGTTCACCGCCCCCTGGTAGCTCGTCTCCGCCTGCCGCACTTCCAGCTCCGAGCCGATGCCGACCCTGAACTGCTCGCGGGTGAGCCGCAGCGTTTCCTCGAAGGTCCGCAGCGTCTGGCGCGAGAGGCGAAGCTGCTCCGCGTCCGAGGCCATCGTCAGCCAGGCGTTCGCGATCTCGGCGATCAGGCTGATGCGGGTCGAGCGCTGCGCTTCCTCGCTCGCGAAGACCTGCTCCTGCGCGGCCCGCGTCAGATTGCGGATGCGCCCGAAGAGGTCGAGCTCGAAGGACGAGATCCCCGCACTGACGGAGTAGATCTCCAGGTCCTGCGCGATGTTCACCCCGGCGCCGCTGCCGCCGCCGCCACCGCTGACCGCGCCCGAGACGTTGTTGGTGTAGGTCCCCGATCCGTTGGCGTTCACGGTGGGCAGCAGGTCGGCGCGCTGGACCCGCAGTTGTGCGCGGGCCTGGAGGACGTTTCCGGCGGCGATCCGCAGGTCGCGGTTGTTGGCAAGGCCGGTCTCGATCACCTGGCGCAGGCGTGGGTCGAGGAAGAAGTCCCGCCACCCGACGCGAGTCACGTCGGGGGCGTCGCTGGCGGCGGCGGGATAGACCCCGCCCTGTGGCAGCGTCGGCGGCACGGCACCGGCCGGCCTCTCGTATTTAGGAGCCAGGTTGCAGCCGGTTAGCAGCGTGGTAGCGGCCAGCAGGACGATGAGCGGCTTGGTCATGGTAGTCAGTGTCCCTGCGGCGCGATGCCGCCGTCGGAAGAGCGGTTCCCACCGTCGGGTTCGACGTCGGAGTTGGCCGAGGGCCGGTCATGCTGGCCGTGCTTGAACAGGCGGCTGACCACGACGAAGAACATGGGAACGAGGAAGATCGCGAAGATCGTGGCGGACAGCATGCCGCCCACGACGGCGCGGCCGATCGCGTTCTGGCCACCGGCACCGGCACCGCTGGAAACGGCGAGCGGCAGCACGCCGAACACGAAGGCGAGCGAGGTCATGAGGATCGGGCGCAAGCGCAGCTTGGCCGCCTCCATGGCCGCATCGAAGGCATTCATGCCCGCCTGCACGCGCTCTTCCGCGAACTCGACGATGAGGATGGCGTTCTTGGCGGAGACGCCGATGGTGGTGATGAGGCCGACCTGGAGGTAGATGTCGGCGTTGAGCCCGGTCAGCCAGGCGGCGAACACCGCACCGACCACGCCCAGCGGCACCACCAGCAGCACCGCGATCGGCACCGACCAGCTTTCGTACAGCGCGGCAAGGCACAGGAACACCACGGCGAGCGAGAGCGCGTAGAGCGCAGGCGCCTGGCCGCCGGAGAGCCGCTCTTCATAGGACAGGCCGGTCCATTCGAGCCCGGTGCCCGGCGGCAGCTTGCCCTGTATCTCCTCGATCGCCTGCATCGCGCCGCCGGTGCTCAGCCCCTGGCCGGGCGCGCCCTGCAGCTGCATCGCGGGCTGCCCGTTGTAGCGGGTGAGGATCACCGGCGCCGTCTTCCAGGACACCGTGGAGAAGGCTCCGAACGGCGCCATCTCGCCGCTGGTCCCGCGGACGTAGAAGTCCTCGATCGCCTCCGGAGAGGAGCGGTAGGCCTGGTCCGCCTGGATATAGACGCGCTTGGTGCGTCCGCGGTCCAGGAAGTCGTTGACGTAGGCGCCGCCCCAGGCGGTCGAGATCTCCGAGTTGATCGCGCTGAGATCGAGCCCCAGCGCTCCGGCCTTGTCCTGGTCGATGTTGACGTCGAGCTGCGGCGCGTCGTCGAGGCTGACGGGCCTGACCTGCGCCAGGCGCTTGTCACCCGCCGCCATGCCGAGGAGCTGGTTGCGCGCGGCCATCAGCTTCTCGTGGCCCATGTTGGTCTCGTCCACCAGCCACAGGTCGAAGCCGGTGGCGTTGCCGAGTTCCTGCACCGCGGGCGGCACGAGGGCGAAGATCGAGGCGTCGCGGTACTTCGCGAAGGCGCCCATGGCCCTCTGAACGATGGCGGGGGCGCGGTTGTCGGCGCCGCTTCGGTCCTCCCAGTCGCGCAGGCGCACGAACGCGATGCCCGCGTTCTGCCCCTGCCCCGCGAACGAGAAGCCGCTGATCGTGAAGACCGATTCCACGTTAGCCTTCTCGTCGTTGAGGAAGTGGTCGCGCACCACGTTCAGGGCGCGCTGCGTGCGCGGCAGCGTGGCGCCCGAGGGCCCCTGCACCAGCGCGAACATCGTGCCCTGGTCCTCTTCCGGAAGGAAGCCGCTCGGCAGGCGCGTGAACAGCAGCACCATGGCCCCCACGATCAGCAGGTAGACCAGGCCCGACCGCTTCCACCCGGTGGCGGTGCGCCGCACGCCGTGCTCGTACTTCTCCGTGCCGCGGTCGAACTTGTCGTTGAACCAGCGGAAGAAGCGGGCCAGCAGGCCCTTGCCCTCGTGTTTGGTGGGATCGTGGGGCTTGAGGATCGTCGCGCAGAGCGCCGGGGTGAGGATCAGCGCCACCATCACCGAGAGCGCCATGGACGAGACGATAGTGATCGAGAACTGGCGATAGATCACGCCGGTGGAACCGCCGAAGAACGCCATCGGCAGGAACACCGCCGAGAGCACCATGCCGATGCCGATCAGCGCGCCGCTGATCTCGTCCATCGACTTGCGCGCGGCTTCCTTGGGAGAGAGGTGCTCGGTCTGGATCAGGCGCTCGACGTTCTCCACCACGACGATGGCGTCGTCGACGAGCAGGCCGATGGCCAGGACCATGCCGAACAGGGTCAAGGTGTTGATCGAGTAGCCGAGCACCGACATCACGCCGAAGGTGCCCAGCAGCACCACCGGCACGGCGATGGTCGGGATGATCGTGGCGCGCCAGTTCTGCAGGAACAGGAACATCACCAGGAACACCAGCACGACCGCCTCGACGAGCGTGTGCACGACCTGCTCCACCGAGAGGCGGACGAAGGGCGTAGAGTCGTAGGGGAAGGCGACCTTGACGTCCGAGGGGAAGTTCTTGGCGATCTGCTGCACCTCGGCCTTCACCTGGTCGACGGTGTCCAGCGCGTTGGCGCCGGACGCCAGGCGGACGCCGAAGCCGGATGCGGGCTTGCCGTTGAACTCGGTCTCGAAGCCGTAGATCTCGGCGCCCAGTTCCACCCGCGCCACGTCGCGCAGGCGGACGATGGCACCGCCCTGCGCCGTGCGCAGGCGGATGTTGCCGAACTCCTCGGGTGTCTGCAGGCGGGACTGGACCGAAACCGTCGCGTTGAGCTGCTGCTCCTTGGAAGCGGGCAACTGGCCGAGCTGGCCCGCCGCGACCTGGGCGTTCTGCGCCTGGACCGCGGCGGTCACGTCGGCGATCGTCAGGTTGTAGCTGCGCAGCTTGAGCGGATCGACCCAGATGCGCATCGCGTACTGGGTACCGAAGATCTGCAGCTCGCCCACGCCGTTGATGCGGCTAACCGGGTCCTGCAGCTGGCTGACGATGTAGTCGGACAGGTCGGTGGCGCTGTGGCTGCCGTCCTCGGAATAGATCGCGGTGACGAGCAGGAAGCTCGCGGCAGACTTCGCCACGGTCACGCCCTGGCGCTGCACTTCCTGCGGCAGCAGCGAGGTCGCCGCCTGCAGCTTGTTCTGCACCTGGACCTGCGCGATGTCGGGGTCGGTGCCCTGCTCGAAGGTCAGGGTGATGGTGACGCGTCCGGCCGACGAGGACGAGGACGAGAAGTAGCGCAGGTTGTCGATGCCGCGGAGCTGCTGCTCGATGATCTGCGTCGTGGTGCGCTCCAGCGTCTCCGCGTCGGCACCCGGATAGGTGGCGTTGATCGTCACCGTGGGCGGCGCGATCTCGGGGAACTGCGAGACGGGAAGGCTGCGGATGGCGAGGATGCCCGCCATCATCAGGACAATGGCGATGACCCATGCGAAGATGGGCCGGTCGATGAAGTAACGCGACATCTGCGGATTACCGTCCCTGGCCCTGCTGCGGCGCAGCGGGCGCAGCGCCGGCGCGTCCCGCCTGGCCCTGCTGCTTGCTGGGCTGGCCCGGCTTGACCGGAACCGGCTTCACCGCTGCGCCCGGGCGCAGCATCTGGGCGCCTTCCATGACCACCTTGTCGCCAGGCTTCAGCCCGCCGGTGACCAGCCAGCTGGTGCCCACCGTGCGCGGCGCCGTGATCTTGCGGAGCTCCAGCTTGTTCTGGGCGCCGACGACCAGCACGGTCGGATTGCCCTTCTCGTCGCGCGAGACGGCCACCTGCGGCACCAGCAGGCCGTTGGACTTGGTGCCTTCGACGAACTCCGCGCGCACGTACATGCCGGGCAGCAGGAGCCCGCGGCTGTTGCCGAACTGGGCACGGATGATCTGGCTGCCGGTGGTCGGATCGACGGTCACGTCGGTGAACTTGAGCACGCCCTCCTCGGGATAGACGCTGCCGTCCTCCAGCTTCAGCCGGACCCGCGCCGCGCCGCCGCTGGAGAGCTCGCCCGCGAGAAGCTGCTGGCGCAGCCGCAGCACGTCGGCGCTCGACTGCTGGATGTCAACGAAGATCGGATCGAGCCGCTGGATGGTGGTGAGCGGATCGGTCTGCGCGGCGGAGACGAGCGCACCCGTGGTGTAGGCGGAGCGGCCGATCCGGCCCGAGATGGGGGCGCGGATGGTGGTGCGCGCCAGATCGATCTGGGCGTTGCGCAGCGCCGCCTGCTGCGCGGCGACGTCCGCCTGCGCCTGCTGGGCGCCGGTGACCGCGTTCTCGGCCTCCTGGCGGGAGATCGCGTTGATCTTGACCAGTTCGTTGTAGCGGCGCGCCAGCGCGGCGGTGGAGGCGATCGCGGCGCGCGCGCGGCCCAGCGCCGCGCGGGCGCTGGCGACCTGCGCCTCGTAAGGGGCGGAATCGATCTGGTACAGTGGCTGCCCGGCGCGCACCTGGTCGCCCTCGGTGAACAGGCGCTTCACGATCAGGCCGTTGACCTGGGGGCGCACGTCCGAGCTCTCATAGGCGCTGGTGCGCCCGGGCAGTTCGGTGGTGAGCATCACCGGCTCCTCGCGCACGGTGACGATTCCGACCTCCGGCGGCCCCGCAGGCGCCTGCTGCTGCCCGCCTCCTCCGCATGCGGAGAGAAGCAGCACGATGGCCGGAGTGATCTTTTTCATGGAACGCGTCCGTTCTAGGAGTTATGCGAGTGAACGTTCACTCATGGATTTGCGCGCCTCTATTGCGTTGCAACATGAAATGCAAGGCGGAAGGCGCACGTGGCAAGCGACGGAACAACAGAGCGGACCCGGACGGCGCGGTCCCTTGCACGCCGCCAGCATCTACTGGACACGGCGCGTAACCTTTTTGTCGAGCGTGGGTTCCATCAGACCGGAATGGCGCAGATCGCCAGCGCCTCGGGAATCGCGGTGGGGCAGATCTACCGGGACTTCGCGAACAAGGAGGCGATCGTCGCCGCCATCTGCGAGGCCGACCTCGTCGGATGGCTGGAGGAGGCGCGGCTCCAGGCGGCGGTGGAGGCCGGGAACACGCAGGCGATCCTCGAATGGGTCGAGCGGATCGGCACGGACGAGCCCTCGCCCGAGGACCGCCGGCTGATGTGCGAGCTGCTGGCCGAAGTCGGCCGCAATCCCATCATCGAGCAGGTCAACGGGAAGGTCGAAGCGCGGGTGCGCGCCAGCCTGGAAGCGGCCCTGAAGTCGATCGCGCCCGCGGCCTCCGAACGGCGGCGGTCCACCATGATGGACTTCATCATGACGCTGGCCTGGGGCATCATGGCGAGGATCGAGCTGGCGCCCGGCCGCGACCACGCCGACTTGCGCGGATACGCCGCGGCCCTCCTGCGCAGGGAACTCGCCGCCCTCGACGCATGATCACGCCCCCCGGCGCAACCGACCCGAAGAACCGCAGGCGCCTCGCCGCTCCCGCCGGCGATTTCCGGCGCGAATCCTTGCGTGGCAACACTGGACAACGTTTCCGCGTTGTATCATCCTCCAACAATGCCGGCCGAAAATACGGTCGCACGAGAGGACCTTGGGATGATCGAGAACAACGAAGTCGATTCGGGCGAGAAGGCCATCATTCTTCTGCAGAGCCTGATCTGCTACTTGCGTGAAAAGAACGTGCTGTCCCGCGCCGACCTCGAAGAGCTGCGCGACCGCGTGGAAGCGCGCATGGCAGCGAACGAGACCAGCCTGCCCTGCGGCGCCGCTATTGCCGCGGCCGCGGCCTCGGAAATGCGCGAACTCGACGACTACTGCGGCCGGCGCTACGGCGGCAAGCACCGCCGCCGCGTGAACTGACGCAGCCCCCCGGGCCGGCGAATCGCGGGCTCGCAGACGGCCGCGCCTTCGGGTCGGCCTCGGGCTACCGTGCCAGCTGTTTCCGATGCGAGCCGATCCTCGGATCAGCGACTCGCGACCATCATGATCGCGCCGAACGCGGGGCACGCGCACCGATCCGCCTGGACGCCGACGATCGAGGCCTCGAAGTCCAGGATTGGGCGGGCCGAGAACCGCAGCCTGCGAACCCTTTCGGTATCCCGACTACCCGGCGAGCGCGGCCTTGACGGCGGCGATCGCCTCGGCGGCCTTGGCTCCCTCGGGACCGCCGCCCTGTGCCATGTCGGCACGGCCGCCGCCGCCCTTTCCGCCCAGCGCCTCGACACCCTTGCGGACGAGATCGACGGCGCTGATCGTGCCGGTGAGGTCCTCCGTCACCGCGGCGGCGATGCTGGCCTTGCCCTCGTTCACCGCGACGATCGCCGCGACGCCCGAGCCCAGGCGCTGCTTGGCCTGATCGAGCAGGCCGCGCAGTTCCTTGGGATCGAGCCCTTCGAGCACCTGGCCCGAGAACTTGACGCCGCCGACATCCTCGTCCGCCGCCTCGGCCTTCGCCGAACCGCCGCCGAGCGCCAGCGCCTTCTTCGCCTCGGCGAGTTCGCGCTCCAGCTTGCGGCGTTCGTCCAGCAGCGCCGCAACGCGGGCCTCCACCTCCTCCGGCGTCGTGCGCAGGAGGCTGGCGGCGTTCTTGAGCGCATCCTCGCGGCCGACCAGCCACTGGCGCGCGCCCTCCCCGGTCATCGCCTCGATGCGGCGCACGCCTGAGGAGACGGCGCTTTCCGAGACGATGCGGAACACGCCGATGTCGCCGGTGGCGCGCACGTGGGTGCCGCCGCACAGTTCGACCGAATAGGTCCGCTCACCCGAGCTGCGGCCCATCGAGAGCACGCGCACCTCGTCGCCGTACTTCTCCCCGAACAGGGCCATGGCGCCCGCGCCGATCGCATCGTCCGGGGTCATCAGGCGCGTGAGCACCTGCTCGTTGGCGCGAATCTCGGCATTCACCTCGGCCTCGATCGCCGCGGTGTCCTCCTCGCTCAGCGCCTTGGGATGCGAGAAGTCGAAGCGCAGGCGATCGGCCGCGACCAGCGAGCCCTTCTGGGTGACGTGGTCCCCCAGGCGGTTGCGCAGCGCCGCATGCAGCAGGTGGGTGGCCGAGTGGTTGGCGCGCACCGCGTCGCGGCGCTCGGCATCGACGGTCAGCTGGACGGCATCGCCCACCTTGATCGTGCCGGCTTCGACGGTGCCGCTCATGGCGTGGAGGCGACCCAGCGGCTTCGCCGTGTCGGTGACTTCGATGCGCAGGCCGTTGGGACCCGCGATGATGCCGCGGTCGCCCTCCTGCCCGCCCGATTCGCCGTAGAACGGGGTCTGGTTGGTGAGCACCACGACCTGCTCGCCGGCGCTCGCGCTCGGGACTTCCCGGCCGTCCTTCACCAAGGCGACGACCTGGCCTTCGCCGGTGGTGGAGGTGTAGCCGGTGAACTCGCTGGCGCCCTCGCGCTCGGCGATGTCGAACCAGACCTCGCTGTCGGCCGCCTGGCCGGATCCCTTCCAGGCCGCGCGGGCCGCCGCCTTCTGCTGCGCCATGGCGGCGTCGAAGCCGGCGCGGTCCACGGTGACCCCGCGCGATCGCAGCGCGTCCTCGGTCAGGTCATAGGGGAAGCCGTAGGTGTCGTAGAGCTTGAACGCGGTCTCGCCCGGCAGTTCCCCGCCCTCGCCCATTTCGGCGGTGGCTTCGTCCAGCAGGCGCAGGCCGTTGGAGAGGGTGCGGCGGAACTGGATCTCCTCGCGCTCCAGCGTCTCCTCGATCAGCGGCTGCGCGCGGCCCAGCTCGGGATAGGCCTGTCCCATCTCGGCGACCAGCGCGGGCACCAGCCGGTGCATCAGCGGATCGCGCGCGCCGAGCAGGTGCGCATGGCGCATGGCGCGGCGCATGATGCGGCGCAGGACGTAGCCGCGGCCTTCGTTCGAGGGCAGCACGCCGTCGGCGAGAAGGAAGCTGGTCGAGCGCAGGTGATCGGCGATCACGCGGTGGCTGGCGCGACTGTCGCCCTCGGCGGGAACCCCGGTCAGGCTCTCCGACGCCGCGATCAGCGCCTTGAAGGTGTCGATGTCGTAGTTGTCGTGGACGCCCTGCATGACGGCCGAAATGCGCTCGAGCCCCATGCCGGTGTCGATCGAGGGCTTGGGCAGGTTGCCGACGATCTCGCCCGCGGCCTGCTCGAACTGCATGAACACGAGGTTCCAGATCTCGATGAAGCGGTCGCCGTCCTCTTCCGGCGAGCCCGGAGGGCCGCCCCAGATGTGCTCGCCATGGTCGAAGAAGATCTCCGAGCACGGACCGCAGGGCCCCTCGTCCCCCATCGCCCAGAAGTTGTCCTTGGTGGCGATGCGGATGATCTTCTGCTCGGGCAGACCGGCGATCTTCTTCCACAGGTCGAAGGCTTCGTCGTCGGTGTGGTAGACGGTGACGAGCAGCTTCTCTGCCGGCAGGCCCCACTCCTGGGTCAGGAGCGTCCAGGCGTGGGTGATCGCCTGCTCCTTGAAGTAGTCGCCGAAGGAGAAGTTGCCCAGCATCTCGAAGAACGTGTGATGGCGCGCGGTATAGCCGACGTTGTCGAGGTCGTTGTGCTTGCCGCCGGCGCGAACGCATTTCTGCGACGAGGTGGCACGCGGGGTCGAGCGGGTCTCGAGGCCCGTGAAGACGTTCTTGAACGGCACCATGCCGGCGTTGACGAACATCAGCGTCGGGTCGTTGTAGGGCACCAGCGGCGCCGACTGCACGGCCTCGTGCCCGTTGCGCGCGAAGTAGTCGAGGAAGGACCTGCGGATTTCGTTCGTCGTCTGCATGATCCGCGCCGATAAGCCACGCGCGCGAGGTCGGCAAGCGGTTGTGAGCGGTCAGACTGTTCGGGAATTGCGATGACATGCCGCAAGGCGGTGGGTGGTGGCCGGCGGGCAAGGCTTGCGAGGATCGGTGCCGGGCCATTGCGGCCCGCCTCGATGGGCCGACGTCTGCGTAGACAACGACGTCCTCACCAATCCCGCGACGCACCCTGCGGGCATCGGGATCTGCGGGGATGGGGTCGCGAGCCCTGCACCTCGCCGGAGCACGACCGCCCGGCGCCATCGGCGCGGCCAATCACTCTGAGAAGAACTGCCATCGGGTGCCGGACGGTTCGCTCCCCATATGGGCGGCATGTTCAAACTCGAACAATCGCTTGCGCTGCCCCTGCGGCATCTCGTCAACCCCGTCCGCCTCGGCGTCGGTGCCGGCGTCGCGGTGGCCGGCATCGCCCTTACCGTGGCGCAGCTCATGGCCGGTGCCTGACACGTGCGTTGCCGGGGTGGCCGATGAGAGGCCGGCGTGGTGAAGTTCCGGGGCGCAACCAGACGCTGCTGCCGCTGCTGCGCACGTCGAAGCATGCGAGCCTCGCGCCACGCCGCGGGGCCTTCGACAAGCTCAGGCTGAGCGGGGGTGGTGAAGATGCGCAGCTTGAGGAGGGCCGGGCTGAACGGCGAACTACCCTCGGGCACATCACGCCGCTCATGCTGAGCTTGTCGAAGCATGCGAGCCGCGCGCCCGTCCCGCCGCCTTCGACGAGCTCTGGCCGAGCAGCTTGGGTCGTGCCGCCTCTCTGGCGAACTCCCCCGCCCACGGCGAAACGCCCCGGCTTGGGTGCCGGGGCGCGGAGTGTTTCAGGTGTCGTCGTCTTCCGAGGGGCCGACCATCATCTCCTCGGCCAGCCCGTCGGTCTTGGCGCGGATCGCCTTTTCCAGGCGGTCGCAGACGTCCGGGTTGGTCTTCAGGTAGGTCTTGGCGTTCTCACGCCCCTGGCCGATGCGGATCGAATCGTAGCTGAACCAGGCGCCCGACTTCTCGACCAGGCCCGCCTTGACGCCGAGGTCGAGGATCTCGCCGATCTTGGACACGCCTTCGCCGTACATGATGTCGAACTCGACCTGCTTGAACGGGGGCGCGACCTTGTTCTTGACGATCTTGACGCGCGTGGCGTTGCCGACCACCTCGTCCCGGTCCTTGATGGCGCCGGTGCGGCGGATGTCGAGGCGAACCGAAGCGTAGAACTTGAGCGCGTTGCCGCCCGTGGTGGTCTCCGGGTTGCCGTACATGACGCCGATCTTCATGCGCAGCTGGTTGATGAAGATCACCATGCAGCGCGAACGGCTGATCGAGCCGGTGAGCTTGCGCAGCGACTGGCTCATCAGGCGGGCCTGCAGGCCGACGTGGCTGTCGCCCATCTCACCCTCGATCTCGGCACGGGGGACGAGCGCGGCGACCGAGTCGACCACCAGCACATCGATCGCGTTCGAGCGCACCAGCGTGTCGGTGATCTCCAGCGCCTGTTCGCCGGTGTCGGGCTGCGAGACGATCAGCTCGTCGATGTTGACGCCCAGCTTCTTGGCATAGACCGGGTCGAGCGCATGTTCGGCGTCGATGAAGGCCGCAGTGCCGCCCATCTTCTGCGCTTCGGCGATGCAGTGCAGCGCCAGCGTGGTCTTGCCCGAGCTTTCCGGGCCGTAGATCTCGATCACGCGGCCGCGCGGCAGGCCGCCGACGCCGAGCGCGATGTCGAGCCCCAGCGAGCCGGTGGAGATCGCTTCGACCTGCATGGTCTCCTTGGAGCCCAGCTTCATCGCGCTGCCCTTGCCGAACGCACGGTCGATCTGCGCGAGCGCGGCTTCGAGCGCCTTCTGACGGTCCATCGATTCCTTTTCCTTGCCTTCCTGGATCAGCTTGAGCTGAGCAGCCATGTCACTTCCCTCCTGCTACCTGCCTGACCGGAAAGGTCAACGTCACGGGAGGATATGTATCCTCTTTGTTCTCCTGGAACAAGAGGTGAACTTTGGGTCTTTTCCGTTTTTTAACCGCCCGCGGTGCGAGCCAGAACATCCCCGACTTTTTCGGAAAGCTGCTGCACCGAGAACGGCTTGGGCATGAACCACGCATTGGTGATGCCGATCTGCTTGCGCAGCTGCTCCTCGGCATAGCCGGACATGAACAGCACCGGCAGGTCCGGTGCGAACCGCCGGATCTCGCGGGCCATCGCCGGACCGTCGAGCGTGGGCATGACGACGTCGGAGACGACGAGGTCGAACCGGCCGCCCTCCTGCACCAGCTCCAGCCCCTCCTCGCCGTCGCGCGCGCAGGTGACCTTGTAGCCCTGGCGCGTGAGGGCGCGCTCGGCGACGACGCGCACCGGGTCCTCGTCCTCGACCAGCAGGATCGAGCCGCCGCCCGCCCACTGCGTCGGCGGCGGCTCGGGCGCGACGGCCTTCTCGGGCACGCTGCCCGGCGCGGCGTGGTGGACCGGCAGGTAGACGGTGAAGCGGGTGCCCCGGCCCACCTCGCTCTCGGCAAAGATGAAGCCGCCGGACTGCTTGACGATGCCGTAGACGGTCGAAAGGCCAAGCCCGGTGCCCTTGCCCTGCTCCTTGGTGGTGAAGAACGGCTCGAAGATCTTGCCGAGGTTCTCGGGCGGGATGCCGCCGCCGCTGTCCTCGACGATGAGCGCGGTGTACTCGCCCGCCGGGATGATCTCGCTGCGCATGGCGCGCACGTCGGTGGTGGTGATCTTGCGGGTGGCGAGGACCAGCCGGCCCGAACCGTCGCCCCGGCTCTGCATGGCATCGCGGGCATTGACGGCGAGGTTGACGATCACCTGTTCCAGCTGGGTCGGATCGGCGCGCACCGGACCGAGGTCGCGATCGTGGGTGACGGCGAGCTGGATCTTCTCGCCGATGAGCCGCCGCAGCATCTGCGACACGTCCGCCACCACGTCGGGCAGCTGGATCACCTCGGGCCGCAGCGTCTGCTGGCGCGAGAAAGCGAGGAGCTGCCGCGTCAACGAGGCGGCGCGGTTGGAGTTGGCCCGGATCTGCTGGATGTCGTCGTAGTCCGAATCGCCCGGCGTGTGGCGCATCAGCATGAGGTCGCAGGTGCCCAGGATGGCGGTGAGCACGTTGTTGAAGTCGTGCGCCACGCCGCCCGCGAGCTGGCCGACCGCCTGCATCTTGGTGGCCTGCGCGACCTGCCGCTTGAGCCTGATCTCCTCCGACGAATCGGTCAGCCCGAGGAGGACGGCGGCGTCGCCCAGGCCGCGCACGCCGGCGAGGCTGAGCGAGACCGGATCCTCGGGCTGGCTGGCAAGCCGCACGGCGAGGTCGCCCGCGGCCGCCGGCCCCTGCGCGAAGCGGCGGATCGCCTCGGACAGCGCGCGCTTGTCCTCGCGCACGACGAGGTCGGTGGGATACGTCGGCGAGGGCTGCCCCTCCTGCCCCGCGGCCCGCATGAAGGCCGGATTGGCGAACAGCAGCCGCCCGTCGCGATCCACCATCGCGAGCCCGAGCGGCAGCTGGCTCAGCAGCGCCTCGAGGTGCGGCGCCGAACCGGCTCCGCCGCCGCTCGAACCGATGCCCTGCGCCGCCTCGACGACCAGCATCAGCGAGGGGGTGACGGCCGGGTCGGGCTCGTCCGGGCGGTCGGGGTCGGCGACCGGGACGTGGTAGAGCACCAGCGCGCCGCCGCGCCCGCCCTCGCGCGCCCAGCCGATGCGCTCGCCCTCGTCCTGGCTCAGCAGGCCCACGAAGTCGGCGCCGGTCATGTCCGCCTGGGCATCGCCGGCGGCGCGCAGGGCGAAGCCGGCGCTGGCGGCGCGGATCACGCCATCGGGATCGACCAGCGCGGCCGCGATACCGGCCCTGGCGAGGCCGCGGCCCAGCTTGCCGTCGAGCGCGGCGACGAGATCGCCCACCGGGTCGGCCGCATCCGTGGCGGTGATGCGCCAGACGAGGAAGTCGTCGCCCCGGCCGACCCGGCGGGCATCGGCGCGCCAGTGCGTGCCCTCCTCGTTCGCCACGTCGGCGGTGCCGTGCCCGTCGCGCCAGGCCCGGCGGGTGGCGTCTGCCAGGCGCTCGGCCGAGGCGAGCGTCACCGGCAGGCGCGGCGGGGCCCCGGCGCCGAACCAAGCCTCGAAGCAGGCGTTGGCGCAGGTGAGGCGGCCCGCCCGGTCGGTGATGGCGATCGCCGTGTCGGTGCGCTCGATCGCGGCGATCGTGACCGACCAGTCGGGCTGCGCGAACTCGACCTCCGCGGCCGGCGCGCTGCGGCGCGACAGGAACCAGGCCAGCGCGCCGAACACCAGGATCGCCGCCAGGAACACGCCCGTCAGCACCCCGTCCGCCGAGACCAGCCAGACCAGCGCGACACTCAGCAGCAGGGCGAGGGCGACAAGGAGCAGGTCGGACGAACGCCCCGCCCTCTCCGCTCCGGCCATCATGCGGCGGGCTCCGACCCCGCTTCCGGCGCGGGCAGCGTCCTGCTGGGACGCAGGCGGCGGGCCTGGTGCTTGCGGCCGATCCACCAGCGCCAGAACCAAACCGAGACGAAGTAGCCGATCGCCGCGCAGAGCACCGAGATCACGAACAGCCCGACGACCAGCGCCGGCGCCGCGTCGGACAGCAGCCAGCCGGCCCATTCGCCGGCGCCCGCACCGCTCTGGTAGAGCGCGTAGAAGGTGGAGAGGTCCGCGTGGTATCCCAGGAGGTTGCCGACCCAGATCGACGCGGCGAGGATCAGCGGCGTCGTCGCCGGGTTGGACAGGAAGGTCATGGCCGCGGCGATCGGGATGTTGCCGCGACAGGGCACGCAGAGCAGCGCGGCGCCGACGATCTGGATCCCGGGGATCAGCGCGAAGATGCCCACCAGCAGGCCGACCGCGACGCCGCGCGGGACCGAGCGGCGGGTGAAGCGGAACAGTTCCTGCCGCCGCGCGAAGGGAGCCGTCAGCCGGTTGGCCGCGAGCTGCTGGTGCGTGGGCATCTGGCGGTGCAGCCAGGCCGAGAGGCGGGCGAGCAGCGCGCTCATCCGTGGTCGCGCATGATGCGGGCCTGGTCGCGCTTCCACTCGCGGTCCTTGATCGTGTTGCGCTTGTCCGCCGCGTTCTTGCCCTTGGCGAGCGCGAGCTCGACCTTCGCCCGGCCGCGGCTGTTGAAGTAGATCGACAGCGGCACCAGCGTCATGCCCTTGCGCTCCACCGCGCCCTGCAGGCGCGAAATCTCCCGCTCGTGCAGCAGCAGCTTGCGCGGGCGCTTGGGCTCGTGGTTGTAGCGGTTGCCATGGCTGAACTCGGGAACGTTGGCGTTCACCAGCCAGCACTCGCCGCCGCGGATCTCGGCGAAGGATTCGACGATCGAGCCCTCCCCGAAGCGCAGCGACTTCACTTCGGTGCCGGTGAGCGCGATGCCCGCCTCGAACTTGTCCTCGATGAAGTAGTCGAAGCGGGCCTTGCGGTTCTCCGCAACTGTCTTGGCCTTGTCGAAAACGGAGTTCTGGGGGCGTGCCATGGTCAGCCGCATGTAGGGATGTGCGCGGCAAAAGGAAACGCCCCATTGATCCGCTTCCGGGCGGGCGATGCGGGAAGCGGGACGACCGGCTCAGTCGTGTTGCAGGTAGATGTCCAAGTGGACGAGCCTGCCCGCGGCACCGAACTGGTAGACGGTGCAGGAATTGACCACCGTCTCGGCATGCCCGCGCGGCTGGTTGTGCTCCGTCAACTCGAGGAACACGCGGTCCCCGACCTCGCTGATGCGGTGGAACTCGGCCCAGAAGTCGGTCGTGGTCGCCCACTGCATCAGGAGCCCGCGATAGACCTCCCAGCCCATCGCCACCTTGTCGTTGCCGACCCGCTCGAACGCCTCCGTGTCGAGCATGGCGGCCAGCTCGTCCCAGCCGCTCTCGTCGAAGCCGGGGTCCTTGGCGCGCTCCACGGTGCGCTTGATGCAGTCGGTATAGGCCAGGACCCTGCGCGCATGGTCTCCGGTGACGGAGTCGCGATCGGTCCAGGTCGTCGCCGATGTCGGCGCACGCGATGCAGTGGTGGCCATCTTGCACTCTCCCGCTCTTGTCGTTTGTGCCGGAGTGTTCTCCCTCCGCGGCGGCTTGGCAAGCGGGCGCGAGATCGCGATGGCGTCGTTTGGCGCCGATGACGAGGAGTTAACGCCCGATCCGCCCGAAAACCGGTGCGAGGCGACTTGCCAAGTACGCCTCGCACGGGAAAGTAGCCGAGCGAATTCGGGGGAATGACACAGGATGCGATCGAACTACCGTGCCGGGCCGGCAGGCCTGCTGCTGCTGCTGCTTACGACGACCGCGGCGCACGCGGCTCCGCCTCCGCTCGATGCATACGGTGATCTCCCAAGCGTCGAGGACGTCGCCATCTCACCCGACGGGACGTCCACCGCCAACGTCCTGCAGGTAGGGGGCCAGCGCCGGGTGGTCGTGATCCGTGACGACAAGGTCGTGTTCAACGTGCCCGCCGGCTCCATCAAGGTCCGCGGGATCGAGTGGGCCGACGACGAGACGGTGCTGCTCACCAACAGCGCGACGGTGGCGATGTACGGCTTCACCGCCAGCAAGTACGAACTTTCCGGCACGGTCATCCTGCCGACGAAATCCAGCGGTCAAGCCAGCCTCGTGTTCGGCAAGTCGCGCGAGATCGCCGACACCACGCGCGGCCGCTACGGCATCCGCACCATCGACGGGCAGACCGTCGGGTACTTCGGCGGCATTGCGCTGGACACCAGCGGCATGACCCCGCGCTTTCAGCATGGGCGTTCCACGCTCTACGCCGTGGATCTCAAGACCAACCGGGCCCGCGCGGTCGCCTCCCCCGCGGGCGAGGACCACTTTCGCGACTGGCTGGTGGACGGCAAGGGGAACGTGGCGGTCACGCTGGACATCTCGGAGACGAGCGGCACCTGGAAGATCACCCTGGCCAAGGGCGCCGAACTGGCGCGCGGCGTCGATCCGGCCGGCCATGTCGGGCTGATCGCCTTCAGCCGGGATGGCACGGGCGTCATCTACGAGGTCGAGGACGACGAGGGCGACAAGCGCTGGTTCAAGGTCCCGCTGGCAGGCGGCCCCTCCGAGGAAATCCTGAGCGACATCGGCATCGAGCGCATCTTCGTCGATCGCGGCACCGGCAACATGATCGGCTATCGCACCTCGGGCGAACATCGCGCGACGGTGATGAGCGACCCGGTCCACCAGAGCGCCCTCGACCGGATATTCAAGGCCTTCTCCGGCCGCGAGGTCAACCTCGTGGACTGGACGCCGGACTTTTCCAAGGTGATCCTGCGCACATCCGGCAACAAGGACAGCGGCACCTGGTACCTGGTCGATGTCGCGCGGCGGCGTGCCGATCCCATCGCCGACGAGCGGGCGGACATCGCGCCCGCCCACGTCGGACCGATCTCCCAGGTCGAGTACGCTGCGGCCGACGGGCTGGCGATGAGCGGCGTGCTCACCCTGCCGCCCGACCGCGAGGCGAAGAACCTGCCGGTGATCCTGCTGCCGCACGGCGGTCCCGCCTACCACGACACGACGAGCTTCGACTGGTGGGCGCAGGCCTTCGCCTCGCGCGGGTACGCGGTGTTCCAGCCCAACTTCCGCGGCTCGACCGGCGGTTCCGACGCCTTTCGCCATGCCGGGGATGGGGAATGGGGCCGCAAGATGCAGACCGACATCTCCGACGGGCTCGCCGCGCTGGCGAAGCGCGGCGTCGTCGACCCCAAGCGGGCGTGCATCGTCGGCGCCAGCTATGGCGGCTATGCCGCGCTCGCCGGGGTGACGCTGCAGCAGGGCCTGTATCGCTGCGCCGTTGCGGTGGCCGGTGTCGCCGATCTCAAGCTGATGTACGCCACCGACGTGCGCGAGAGCGGCGATTCGCAGATGCTGAGCAAGGTGCTGCGCGAGCAACTGGGCGACCCGAAGGGCTACTCCGAGGTCTCCCCCCGCCGCTTCGCCGCGCGCGCCGACGCACCGGTCCTGCTGATCCACGGCAAGGACGACACCGTCGTGCCGTACAAGCAGAGCCAGGTCATGGCAGACGCGCTGAAGGACGCCGGCAAGCCTTACGAGCTGGTGACGCTGGCGGGCGAGGACCACTGGCTCTCGCAGGCGGAGACGCGCAAGAAGATGCTGTCCGAGACGATGCGCTTCGTCGAGAAGAACAACCCCGCCTATTGAGCGGAGGGCGGCCGTCCCGGTCTCTCCGGGACGGCCCCTCAGACCGGGCCAGCTTTAGACCCGCCAGCCTCAGACGAGCCCGGCGTGGACCAGCGCTTCGTCGACGGCGGTGCGGGCCTTCTCGCCGCAGGGGACCAGGGGAAGGCGCAGTTCGTTCTCGATCCAGTCGTGGACTTGCGCCAGTGCGTACTTGCACGGGCCCGGCGAGCTGTCCTCGAACATGGCGTAGTGGAGCGGGTAGAGACGATCGTTGAGCTCGCGCGCCTTCTCCAGGTCGTTGGCCGCGCAGGCCGCCTGGAACTGGGCGCAGAGCGCGGGCGCGACGTTGGCGGTGACCGAGATGCAGCCGACCCCGCCCGCGGCGTTGAAGGGCAGCGCCAGCTCGTCGTCGCCGCAGAGCTGCACGAAGCCCTTGCCGATGCCCATGCGGTGGTCGGTGACGCGGCTGAGGTCGCCGCTGGCGTCCTTGATGCCGATGAAGCGCCCGGGGTAGCGGCGCGCCAGCTCGCAGACCGTCTCGGGCAGCAGGTCGGTCACGGTGCGGCCCGGCACGTTGTAGAGCACGATCGGCAGGTCGTTGTTCTCGGCCAGGTAGCCGAAGTGCGCCAGCAGGCCGTCCTGGCTCGGGCGGTTGTAGTAGGGCGCGACGAGCAGCGCGGCGGCAGCGCCGCACTTCTTGGAGAAGTTCATGTGCAGCAGCGCGTTCATCGTGTCGTTGCTGCCGCAGCCGGCGATCACCGGCACCCGCCCCGCCGCCTGCTCGATGCAGACTTCGATCACGCGGTGGTGCTCGGCGTTGGACAGCGTCGAGTTCTCGCCGGTCGTGCCGCAGGGCACCAGCGCGGAGGACCCCGATTCGATCTGCCAGTCGACCAGGCGCCGGAAAGCCTGCTCATCGAACGCTCCGTCGCGAAACGGTGTGACAAGCGCGGGAATCGAGCCGGAGAACATGGACTTTACCTCGTATCGTGGCCAGTGATCGCCCAGGGCCGGGGAACAATCCCACCCTCCGGACGTCACGTTCAGCGCCTGATAAGGAGCCTCCCTCGAAAATGTCCAGCATGTTGCGCGCCCCCCACCTGCTGCTGAGCATTTCCCTCGCCGTTTTCGCCACCCCCGCCCTCGCCCAGACCGGACTTTCGGCGGGCGGCCAGGATGGTCGGGAGTGGGATGCGGCACGCGCCCGGGCCATGCAGTCGCACGACATGGCGGTCCACCAGTCGGTCGAGCGCTGGAAGCTGCTGTCGAGCAACGACCGCATGGGCTTCGCCGCCTATTCGGGCTTCCTGCTCAGCTACCCCGGCTACCCCCAGCAGGATAAGATCCGGGGTTACGCCGAGAAGGCGCTGCTGACGGAGATGCCGTCACCCACCGCCGTGGTCGCCTTCTTCGACCGCTATGCCCCGATCACCAGCGAGGCGGCCGGTCGCTACGCCGTGGCGCTGTCCACCATGCGGCGGGCCGAGGCCGGGACCGCCGCCGTCGCCGCCTGGCGCATGGGCGGGCTCACCCCTTCGGACGAGACGGCGCTGCGCAGCCTGTACGGCAATCGGCTCACCAGCGCCGACCACGACGCGCGCATGGACGCGCTGCTCTGGCAGGGGGAACGGGCGCAGGCGGAGCGGCAGGTCTCCTTCGTCTCGGCCGGCCGGCGCAGCGAGTTCATGGAGCGCCTGACGCTGCTGCAGGGCTCCGCGCCGGGAACGATGGGGCTGTCGCTGCCTTCGCAGGTCGCATCCGATCCCGGCTACGTCTACAATCGCGCGGTGCAGGCGCGGCGTTCGGGCAACCTGCCGGGCGCCGTCTCGCTGCTGGCCAACCGGCCGCCGCTTTCCCGCCCCGCCGCCGAGCCGGAGCTGTGGGTGCGCGAGCTGCTGACGGTGGCGCGCGGCGCCGACGCCGCCAGCGCGGTGCGGATCGCCAGCGGCATCGACGAGGCCTTCCCGGCCGGCACCGACATCAGCCGCCAGTCCTACCGGCTGCGTGACGACTATACCTCGCTCGTCTGGCTGGGCGGCACCAAGGCGCTGTGGTCGCTGGGCGACGCCCGGCGCGCGGCGCCGCTGTTCTACCGCTACGGCGCCGCCGCGCAGACGCCCGGCACCCGCTCCAAGGGCTTCTACTGGGCCGGCCGCGCGCTGGCCATGGCGGGGGACACGGCCGGGGCGAACCGCTACTTCGAGATGGCCGCGCAGTACCCCCACTACTTCTATGGCCAGCTCTCGCTGGAGCGGCTGGGGCGCCCGATCCCGAACCTCGACACGCGGCCCGCGGTCGTGCCGAGCCCCGCCCAGCGCGCCTCCTTCGCCGGCCTGCCGATCACCTACGCCGTGCGCGACGTCGCCCGCGATGCCGACTGGCGCACCGGCGTGCAGTTCTTCCGCGAGATCTCCGACCAGGCGCGCACGGTCGAGGACCACGTCCTCGTCGCCGAGCTGGCGCAGCAGATCGGGCGGCGCGACCTCGCCGTGATCCTGGGCCAGAGCGCCCACGCCGACGGCCATGGCGAGTTCGGCAGGATCGCCTTCCCGCTGATCCCGACCCCGGCGGGCACCGACTGGACCATGGTCCACGCCCTGGCCCGGCAGGAGAGCCAGTTCGCGCAGAACGCGCTCAGCCACGCCGGGGCCCGCGGGCTCATGCAGCTGATGCCGGGCACCGCGCGCGAACAGGCGGGCAAGATGGGGCTGGCCTACAGCGAGTCCGCGCTGGTCTCCGACGCCAGTTACAACATCCTGCTGGGCGACGGCTATTTCCGCCGGGTCAAGGACTACTTCGGCGGCGCGGTGCCGCTGGCGGTCGCCGCCTACAACGCGGGCCCGGGCAACGTGAACAAGTGGCTGCGCGCCAACGGCGACCCCCGCACCGGTGCGATCGACTGGATCGACTGGATGGAGCAGATCCCGATCTACGAGACCAAGAACTACGTCCAGCGCGTGCTGGAGAACGCCGTCGTCTACGAGACCATGTACCCGGAGAAGTCGGACTACAACGGCGCCAACAAGCTTTCGCGGCTGATGCCCGGCAAGCGCAAGCCGGGCTGAAGCGGGAGGCCGGCCGCCTAGGCCAGGCTGTAGAGCGCGCTCGCATGGGGCGCGAGGCTGGCGACCAGCGTGCCCTGCACCCGGCCGAGGTCGCGTCGCTGCCACAGGTCGCGCACCACCGCCTTCGACCCCGCGCCGACGAGATCGAGCGGTACCCGGATGTCGCGCGCGTCCTTGCCGGTGTTGAACACCGCGAGATAGCGCGCCGTCCCGTCCTCGCGCGTCGCCGACCACACCCTGACGCCGTCCTCCACGAAGTGCGGGCGGTTGTCGCGGCTGGCCTGGTTGACCGCCAGGACCTCGGGGTTGGTGAGCAGGGCCAGCGTCGCCGCGTCGAGGTGGCGCAGGTCCCCGCCCATGATGAGCGGCGAGCGGGCGATCGACCAGAGCGTCATCAGCGTGCGCTGCTCGTCCGGGGTGAAGCGGGTGTCGCGATCGCCGAGCGCCAGGCGCCCGAGCGGCAGCATGTCGGCATCGGGCCAGGCGCCGGGGCCGCGGAACGGCGTCCAGTTCTCCAGCCGCGTGAACTGGGCCTCCAGCTGCGGCCACTCGTCCCAGAAGTCGTCGGAGATCCGCCACATCTGCGCATGGCGGCGGACGTGGTCCCCGCGCAGGACCGGGGTCTCGCCGGGCGAGAGGCTCAGCACCATCGGCCGTCCGCAGCGGGCGATGGCCCGCGCCGCCGCCTCGATCTCGGGCGCATGGGCATCGTAGGGGCGGCTCATATCGTCCATCTTGACGAAATCGACGCCCCACGAGGCGTAGAGCCGGAACAGCCCGTCGTAGTAGTCCTGCGCACCGGGCTGGGCCATGTCGACGCCGTACATGTCGGGGTTCCACGAGCAGATGCTCGAAGTGTCGGCGATGTCCTGCGCGCGCACGCCCCGAGCGCTGTAGACGGGAAGGTTCCGCTTCACCGCCTCGCGCGCGATCCCGCGCATCACGTGGATGCCGAAGCGCAGCCCCATCGCATGGACCTTCTGCGCGAGCGGCGCGAAACCCCGCCCGCGGGTGGAAGACGGGAAGCGGTTGGGCGCGGGGACCAGACGCCCATGGGCGTCGAGCGCGGGCACCGGGTTGCTGTTGTACGTGTAGCTGCTGGCCTCCGGCTCGTACCACTGGATGTCGACCGTGAACACGTCGTAGCCCGAAGGCAGCAGCGTCTCGCGCATGATCGCCGCGGTCTCGAGCGCCTGCGCCTCGGTGATGGTGCCGGCGAAGCTGTTCCAGCTGTTCCAGCCCATCGGCGGACGGGGCGCGAGGGCGGCGCCCGCCGCGATCTCTCCCGCGGCGCCGGCCGGCGCCGCGGCGGCCTTGCCGGCCAGCCCCGCCAGCGGCGCGGCTGCTGCCGCCATGATCGCCGCGCGCCGTGAGATGTCCATCGTGTCCGTGCCTCTGCCCATGAGTTTCGCGCCAGCCTTATTGTCGGACTAAATCGCCGATGCAAGCGCTGCCGCCGGCACTCTTGGCGCGCTGCGCCTGCGCTCCTAAGGAGGCGCCATGAAACCCGTCGGTCCCCCGATCACCCCTGCCGGAATGGCCGCGCTGCGCGCCCGCTACGACCACCTGCTCGGAACCGAGCGGCCCGCCATCGTCGAGATCGTCTCGTGGGCGGCGGGCAACGGCGACCGCTCGGAGAACGGCGACTATCTCTACGGCCGCAAGCGCATGCGCGAGATCGACCGCGAACTGGCATTCCTGGCGCGGCGGATGAAGGCCCTGCGCGTGGTCGATCCCGCGCAGCAGGCCGAGCGCGGCAAGGTCTTCTTCGGTGCCACGGTCGAGCTGGCCGACGAGGACGACGAGCGCCTCACCGTGACCATCGTCGGCGACGACGAGCAGGACGCGGCGGCCGGCCGCATCGGCTGGAGCGCGCCGGTCGCCCGGGCGCTTCGCGGCGCGGCGGTGGGCGACTTGCGCGTGGTGCGCCTGCCCTCGGGCGAGAAGGAGTGGGAAATCGTCGGGATCGCGTACCCGTGACTGTGCAGCTGACCCTGGAGGCGGTGCTGTTCCTGATCGGCGTCGCGTTCCTGGCAGGGAGCATCGACGCGCTCGCGGGGGGCGGCGGGCTGCTGACGATCCCCGCGCTGATGGCGTCCGGCGTTCCTCCGGTCGCCGCGCTCGCCACCAACAAGCTGCAGAGCACCATCGGCACTGCCTCGGCGTTCCTGACCTTTCATCGCGCGGGCCACGTCGACCTCAGGGCCCTCGCTCTGCCGGCCGTGGGCGCCTTCGTGGGATCGCTGGCGGGAGGGACCGCGGTGCAGTTCGTCGATCCCGCGTTCCTGGCCGCCTTCGTGCCCGTGCTACTGGTCGCGATGGCCCTCGACTTCCTGCTCGCCCCGCCGATGAGCGAGGTGGACCGAAAGGCGCGCGTCGGTCGCGGCGCGCTGGTGGCGGTCACGACCGCGATCGGCTTCTACGACGGCTTCTTCGGCCCCGGCACCGGCTCGTTCCTGACGACCGCGCTGGTGGCGCTCGCCGGGCTGGGTCTGGTGCGGGCGATCGCCAACACCAAGTTCCTGAACCTTGCCACCAACGTCGCGGGGCTTGCCGCCCTCGTCGCCGGGGGCAAAGTGCTGTGGCTGCTGGGCGGCGCGATGGCCCTGGCCAACGTCGCCGGCAACCAGCTCGGTGCACGGCTCGCGATCCGCTTCGGCGGGAAGGGCGTGCGGCCGCTCCTGGTGGTGATGTCGCTGGCGCTGACCATCAAGCTGCTGTCGGATCCGTCAAACCCGCTGCGTTCGCTGTTCTAGCCTGCGCTCCGCTCCGCTGGGGTCAAGTCAGGGTTCCGGGCGGTAGCTTGAGCCGACCCGCCCACCGGTGACCAAATGCGGGCCGAGACAAGACAACACGGGATGAGTGGGATGACGGGCATTGTCGTGAAGGACCTCGGCGAACACCTCAGCTTCGGGGCCGAGGTCTGCGGGCTCGACTGGACCACGATCGCGGACGAGGCGGTCGGGCAGCAGCTGCGCGACCTGTTCGTGGCGCGCGGCATGATCGTGTTCCGCGACATGGAGCCGAGCGCGAGATGCAGGTGGCGCTCAGCAAGGTGTTCGGCCCGCTCAAGGACCACCCCACCCAGACCACCCCGCGCGACGACGAGACCGGCGAGGAGGCGCTGGGCGTGATCGACATGCACTACACGCCCCGCGACGAGGTGGCGAAGGGCGAAGGCCTGGTGGAGATGAACGGCGCCATCATCGCCCGCTTCTCGCCCTGGCACTTCGACCACTGCTACAACGACGAGCTCAACTACGCCGGCGTGCTGCGGGCGCCGATCAACGCGCCGGTCGGCGGGCGCACCGGCTTCATGGACGGGGTCGAGCTCTACCGCCAGTTCCCGCCCGCGCTGCGCGACCGGCTGGAGGCGCGCAACGTCATCTACACGCTCGACACCCGCCTCTCGACGATGAAGTACGGCGTGAACTTCACGGCCTTGACCGAGTACGCCACCACCCCGCAGCTGCTGAAGGAAGCCTCCACCTTCCCGCGCGCGATGCATCCGGCGATCTGGACGCGCGAGACGGGGGAGAAGGTCATGCATTTCGGACCCTGGATGGCGGTCGGGCTGGAGCACCAGGAAGACCAGGAGGGCGACCGCCTGCTCGACGACGCCGCGCACGAGATCAACCGCCTGGGCGAGGGCACCAGCGCCTACTGGCACGACTGGACGCCCACCGACATGATCATCTGGGACAACCACCGCATGCTGCATGCCGTGGAGGGCTGCGACGCCCAGTACGAACGCCAGACGCTGCGCACCACGATCAAGGGCGACTACGGCCACGGCTATTTCGAGGACGGCAAGAAGATCGGCGAAGTCCAGCGCGAGATCGCCTGAGCCGCGTTGACCGGCACCGCCGGCGGGGGCACACGGATGCATGATCGCGCGTGCTTTCGCTCCCATTCTGGTCGTGCTGCTGCTTCCTTGCGCTTGTGAGGGCGCCGGCAAGGCGACGGGTGCGCCGTTCACCGAATCCATCGAACAGGCGCCCGGCGAGCCGATCCGGCTGCAGGGCCGCGTTAGCGACGCCGCTGGCGAGCTCGGTGCTGATGCGGAGAGGATGCTGGCGATACGCCTCCAGGCGCTGGAACAGGCGACGGGACACCAGATGGTCGTGGTCACCATCCCGTCGCTGAACGGAGCCGACATCGCGGACTATACCCTAGCGCTCGCCCGGCGTTGGGGCATCGGTCGGAAAGGGCCCGACGACGGAGTCGTGGTGCTGCTCGCGCCGAACGACCGCAAGGTCCGCATCGAAGTGGGCAAGGGGCTCGAGGCCAGCCTAAGCGATCGTTTCTGTTGGCATGTCATTCAGCGCGATATGCTGCCCCGGTTCAAGGAGAACGATTTCGCCGGCGGGCTGCAGCGCGGCGTCACAGCTCTCGCGGACAAGGTGACCTGAATATCCGATCATGGAGGTGTGGGAGCTGAAGGCCATCCGCCCGACGCTGCCACCGCCCCGTTCAGGCTGAGCCTGTCGAAGCCCTCAAGATTGGGCGCGAGATCCCCCATGCTTCGACAAGCTCAGCATGAGCGGTGTGGGTGGGGTGATGTCGGTTGGACCATGCCTCGTTGTTTTCCCCCGGAGATCCGGAGGCTTGAGCGCGCAAAGCCCTCCAAAGCTGCACTCTCAATCCGCTCAGGCTGAGCCTGTCGAAGCCCGCGAGGCTGGGCAGGAGGTTTCCAGGCTTCCACACGCTCGGCACGAGCGGTGTGGGTGGGGCGATGCCAGCCGGAACATGCGGCGGGGATGCCGCCCTGAGATCCGGAGGCATGAGAGCGCGCGGAATGCGGTTGAGGCGCACGCCTCTCCCGCCCTATAGGCCCGGCGATGTCCCATGCCGTTCTGCGCCTGTTGCTGCTGTCCGTCCTGACCCTGGCCGCGCCTGCCGCGGCGGCGCGCGAGAGCCTGGGGCTGTACGCGCGCTGGGGGGCGTTCCGCGATCCGCTGGTGCCGCGCTGCTATGCCATCGCCATGGCCGAGCCCAGCGCCCGGCAGCGCGACTACCAGCCCTATGCGGCGATCGGCACCTGGCCGCGGCGTGGTGCGCGCAGCCAGGTCCATTTCCGGCTCTCGCGCCAGCTGGCGCCGAACGCGGAGGTCTGGCTGCGCATCGGCGCGCGGCGCTGGGCGCTGACCGGCGGCGGCGGCGACGCCTGGCCGCGGGGCGAGGCCGACAACGCGGCGATCGTCGCGGCCATGCGGTCGGCGGCGTCAATGGCGGTCAGCGCTCGGGACACCAAGGGCCGGCGCTTCGCCGACAGCTGGGCGCTGCCGGGCGCGGCATCGGCGATGGACGCGGCGCTGATCGGCTGCGCGCGCCTGCGCTGAATGCAAGAAGGGCGGAGCCTCGCGGCCCCGCCCTTCCCTCGCCATGAGGCTCTGGATCGCGTCAGAAGCGAACGCCGACGCCGGCCACCACCTGATGGCGGTCAAGGTCGAGGTCGAAGCGGTCGCCGTCCGGGAAGTCGCCGGTGTAGTCGAGCTCACCCTTCTCGTAGTTCGAGTAGCGGTACTCGAGCTTGGCGAAGACGTTGTTGCTGATCGCCTGCTCGACGCCGGCGCCGATGCGCCAGCCGTCGGCGTCGATGTCACGGTTGGTCTCGACCGTGCCCACGGCGTTGTTCACGTCGAACTTGGCGTTGGTGTAGCCGCCCTTGGCATAGACCAGAGTGCGCGGGGACACCGCGTAGCCGAGGCGCGCGCCGACGTAGAGGTCGCGGTTGGTCTTGACGTTGCCGAGCCCGAAGCCCTCGAAGTCACCGTCCTCGAAGCTGGTCTTGGCGGTTGACCAGGTCACTTCGGCCTCCGGACCGAAGACGAGGTTGCCCGAGCGGAAGTCGTAGCCGGCGCCGACACCGTAGAGCAGGCCGTCGATCGACTGGTCGTTGTCCTCGTTGACGTCGTCGTCGATGCTGCTGCCGGCCTTGGACACGTCGTAGCCGACCAGGCCTTCGACATGGAAGCCCGAGAACGGCTCCACCGGAGCGACGTCCTGCGCCATGGCAGGCACGGAAGCCATCGCGGCACCGGCAGCGAGGCAGACAAGGATCTTCTTCATACAGTACTCCAATCAATCCATTCGAGCGGGCGACCCGCTTGTTTCCTGAGGCAGTTTCGCCTGCCTTGGACTGGTCAAATGCGCACTCTCCACCCGGAGTTTCCTGAACCTAAGACAACGAAAACGCTGATGTATTTTCGTCACACTTTGGAGATGAACGGAGTGGAGAGCACGATCCGCCGCGGGAACAGCCATGGGGCCGCTGCGTTCACGCGGCCACCCGCGTACCTCGCGCGGCCGCGCATCTTTCGCTTCGGGCCGATATGCACTATATGCCCGCCGATCATGTCAGACACGAATACCATTCACGCCGGCGCGGCCAGCGCCGTGGAGGCGGACGCGGCGTCCGCTGCCGGCCTCATGCCGATCCCCGGTCATGTCGACCCGGTCCCGGTGCCGCGCCCTTCGCTGGTGGAAGGCGTGACCCCGCGCGAGGACGGGCGCATCGACCTGATCGGCCTGCCGCGCAAGCGCATCGCCGAGCTGTTCGAGAGTGCCGGGCTCGACGCCAAGGCGGCACGGCTCCGCGCCAAGCAGGTGTTCCACTGGCTCTACCATCGCGGCGTGACCGAGTTCGAGGCGATGACCGACATCGCCAAGGCCATGCGCCCCTGGCTGGCCGAGCGTTTCGTGATCGGGCGGCCGGACATCGTCGAGGCGCAGCATTCCAGCGACGGCACCCGCAAGTGGCTGCTGCGCACCGCCGACGGCCACGACTTCGAGATGGTCTTCATCCCGGATGCCGACCGCGGCACGCTATGCGTCTCCTCGCAGGTCGGCTGCACGCTGAACTGCCGCTTCTGCCATACCGGCACCATGCGCCTGGTGCGCAACCTGACCGCGGGCGAGATCGTCGGCCAGGTCATGCTGGCCCGCGACGCGCTGGGCGAGTGGCCGCGGGGCGGCGGCACCATGGCGGGGCTGGAAGAGGACGAGGACGAAGGCTCCTACTCGGCCGATGGGCGCCTGCTCACGAACATCGTGATGATGGGCATGGGCGAGCCGCTCTACAACTTCGACAACGTGCGCGACGCGCTCAAGCTGGTGATGGACGGCGACGGCCTCGCCTTGTCCAAGCGCCGTATCACGCTCTCCACCTCGGGCGTGATCCCGCAGATGGAGCGCTGCGGCCAGGAGATCGGCGTCAACCTCGCGGTCTCGCTCCACGCCGTGACCAAGGACGTGCGCGACGAGATCGTGCCGATCAACAAGAAGTACGGGATCGAGGAGCTGCTGCAGGCCTGCGCCGACTATCCCGGCGCCAGCAACGCCCGGCGCATCACCTTCGAGTACGTGATGCTCAAGGACAAGAACGATTCCGACGCCGACGCGCGCGAGCTGGTCCGCCTGCTGCGCAAGTACGACCTGCCGGCCAAGGTCAACCTGATCCCGTTCAACCCCTGGCCCGGCGCGCCCTACGAGTGCTCGACGCCCGAGCGGATCAGGGCCTTCTCCGACATCGTGTTCGAGGCCGGCATCTCCGCGCCGGTGCGCACTCCGCGCGGGCGCGACATCGACGCGGCCTGCGGCCAGCTCAAGACCGCGGCCGAGAAGAAGAGCCGCGCCGAGCTGGACCGGCTCTATGCCGAGAAGGACGCCGCCCTGGGGTGATCGGCCCCGGGCCGCGCGTCATGCCCCGGTCAGCGCCGCGACGAGGTCCCTGACCTTCTTCTGCCGCCACTGCGGCAGCGGCGCCACCAGCCAGTAGCCGCGCCGGCAGGGCACCGGCTGGCCCACCGGGGTGCCGCGGCTGTCGGCCGCAAGGCTGGCGGCGAGCACCGCGGGGATCCGCGCACGGCCCATGCCCGCCAGCGCCGCGGCGGTCGCCTGCCCGGCATCGCCGACCATGACCGGCGGCTTGCCATCCTCGCCCTCGCCCGCCGCCGTCTCGTCGGGCGCGGGGTCGCCGGGCCAGCCGATCCAGTCCCCGCTGCCCACCTCGACCCATTCGGCGCTGCCGAGGGCGACGCCTTCGAGGTCCCCCGGCCCTTCGGTCCAGCGCACCGCCAGGTCGAGGTTGGCCTCGGTGAAGTCGGTCATCTCGCCGTCGACGAGGACGTAGCGGACCTGCGGATGCGCGGCGCGGAAGGCGGCAAGACGCGGGGCGAGCCAGGCGGCGAAGAACTCGCGCGGGGCGGCGATGGTGTAGACGTGGCTCGACTGCCCGGCCTGCATCGCCTGCACCGCGTCCTCGAAGTGGAGGAAGCCGGTGCGCAGCGCGGCGAGCCCGGCGCCCGCCTCCTCGGTCAGCTCCAGGCCCTTGCTGGTGCGGCGGAACAGGACCACGCCGAGCAGGTCCTCCAGCGCCCGGATCTGCTGTCCCACCGCGGCGGGAGTGACCGCCAGCTCGTCCGCGGCGCGGGTGAACGAGAGGTGCCGCGCCGCGGCGTCGAAGACGCGCAGCGCGTTCAAGGGCAGGTGAGTGCGCTTCATGGCGCTTCCCTAAGGCCCGCGGCGCGGCAGGGCAATGCCGCGGCGGCGCGTTTCAACCCGCGGTCGCGGGTGCGGCAAGCGGGAAGAACGGGATGTCGGCCTGCAGTTCCAGCCCGTCGTCCCGGCGGAACACGTAGTGGCCTTCCATCGAGCCCTGCGCGGTCGAGAGCGGGCAGCCCGAGACGTAGTCGTGGCTGCGGCCCGGCGCGATGATCGGCTGCTCGCCCACCACGCCTTCGCCCTCGACCGTCTCGACCTTGCCGGTGGCGTCGGTGATGCGCCAGTGCCGGGTCATCAGCTGGAGCGTGTGGCCGGTCTCGTTCTCGATCCGGATGTGGTAGACCCAGAACCACTTGCCCGCCTCGATCCGAGATTGCTCGGGCAGGAAATTGACGGCGACGCGCACGATCAGGCCATCGGTGATGGCGGTATGCTGGAACAGTTCCTTCATGACGAAGGGGAGCCTAACGACGATTCCACCAACCGACAACCGCCTTGCGCGAGGCCGGTTCCTGGCCGCACAGGCGGATCAGAGACCCGCCTTCGCCAGCGCCTGGTCCATGTCCTCGATCAGGTCTTCGATGTCCTCGAGCCCGACGTTGAGCCGCAGCATGCCTTCTCCGATGCCCATCGCCTCGCGCCCTTCGGCGCCCATGTTGTGGTGGGTGGTCGAGGCCGGGTGGCACATCAGCGAACGCGAGTCCCCGATGTTGTTCGAGATGTCGATCAGCTGCAGCGCGTCGAGCAGCGCGTGAGCCTGCGCCCGCCCGCCGTCGAGCACCATGCTGAAGATCGGGCCGCAGGCGTCCATCTGCTTCATCGCCAGCGCCTGCTGCGGGTGGCTGTCGAGCCAGGGATGCAGGATCCGCGGCACCCGCTTCTCGACGAAGCGGCCGAGCGCCAGCGCGTTCTCGCTCTGCTTGCGGGCGCGCAGGTCCAGCGTCTCGAGCCCCTTGAGCACCACCCAGGCGTTGAACGGCGACAGGTTGGGCCCGGTGTTGCGCTGGAAGGGCAGCAGCTTGTCGTTGATGAATTCCTCGGAACCGCAGACCGCCCCCGCCAAGACCCGGCCCTGCCCGTCCATCAGCTTGGTCGCGGAATAGGCGACGACGTCGATCCCGAACTCGAGCGGGCGCTGCAGGGCGGGGCTGCAGAAGGCATTGTCCACCACCGTGGTGATGCCGTGGGCCTTGGCGATCTCGGCGATGGCGGCGAGGTCCGCCACGTCCATCGTCGGGTTGGCCGGGGTCTCGAAGAAGAACACCTTGGTGTTCGGCCGGATCGCGGCCTCCCACTGCGCGGTGTCCCCGGCGTCCACCACCGTCGTCTCCACCCCGAAGCGCGGGAGGAGATGGTCGCCCAGCCAGCGGCACGAGCCGAAGGCGGCACGGGCGCCGACCATGTGGTCGCCGGCGGAGAGCTGGCACAGCAGCGCCGCGGTCATCGCCGCCATGCCCGAGGCCTGGGTGCGGCACGCCTCGGCGCCTTCGAGCAGCGCGATGCGCTCCTCGAGCATCGCCACGGTCGGGTTCTGCAGGCGCGAGTAGGTCATCCCCTCCTGCTCGCCCGCGAAGCGCGCGGCGACGCTGGCGGCATCGTCGTACGAATAGCCCGAGGTGAGGAAGAGCGCCTCACTCGTCTCGCCCATCTCCGAACGCCAGGTGCCGCCGCGGATCGCGCGGGTGGCGGGGCGCCAGTTGCGGGTCTGGGTGCGGTCCTGTCCGGTCGTGCGTTTCATGGCCACAGCCTCTAGGAGGGCGCGCGGGCGAGCGCAAGCACGGGGCCCCGCGAAGACCGCGACCATGCGCGGCCCCCGCTTGCCGAAATCCGCGAAGCCCCTTATCCCGCGCAGCCGATGCCGCCAGCCGCCCGACAGAATCGCGATCCTCTGGGCTGGTGCCTGCTCGTCGTCGTCGCGTTCCAGGCGCTGGTCCTGTGGCGCATCGCGATCCCCTCGCGCTACTACTTCGACGAGGTCCACTACGTCCCGGCCGCGCTCAAGCTGCTGGAGCTGATCCCCGCCAACCGCGAGCATCCGCTGTTCGGCAAGGAAGTGATCGCCGGCCTGATCCACCTCCTCGGCGACCGGCCGCTGGCCTGGCGGCTGGGTCCGGCGCTGTTCGGGGGGCTTGGCCTGCTCGCCTTCGCCCGGCTGGTGTGGCACGTGACGCAGCGCCGGCGAGCGACAATCGCCGCGACGGTGCTGCTCGCCACCAACTTCATGTGGTTCATCCAGAGCCGCATCGCCATGCTCGACATGATCGCGGCGGGGCTGTGCATGGTCGGCCTATGGCAGTTCGCCGCCGCGCTGCGCGCACGCCGCACCGGGGCCGCGCGGCTGCGGCTGATCGCCAGCGGGCTCGCCCTCGGCCTGTCGCTCGGCGCCAAGTGGAGCGGCGCGCCGGCGCTGATGATGCCAGGGCTCGTCTTCCTCGCCCTGCGCGTGCACGAGACCGGCCCGCTGCGGATCGGGCGCAAGGGCGCCGGCCCGGTGAAAGGCGTGACGCTGGTGGAGGCGGCGCTGTGGCTGGGGCTGTTCCCGCTTGCGGTCTACTGGGCCACCTACCTGCCGGCGATGTTCTATCCGCATCATGCGGTCGCCCCGCTGGGCGTCATCGAACAGCACGAGCTGATGGTCCGCCTGCAGGACAGCGTGAAGAAGCCGCACCCCTACCGGACCTTCTGGTACCAGTGGGTCGTCGACTGGCGCGGCATCTGGTACCTGTTCGAGAACGTCGACGGGGCCCAGCGCGGCGTGGTCATGCTGGGCAACCCGGTGTCGATGCTGGCGGGGCTGCCGGCGCTGGCCTGGGGCCTGTGGGCGGCGCTGTGCCGCCGGCGCTGGGACGTGCTGTTCTTCGCGGTGCTCTATGCCCTGTGCCTGGTCATGTGGATCGTCAACGGCAAGCCGGTCCAGTTCTACTACCACTACCTGCTGCCCGGCGCCTTCCTGATGGCGAGCCTGGCGCTGGCGCTCGACGCGCTGTGGGACCGGCGCGACCGCTGGCGCGCGGCGGCGACCGGGACGATGGCGCTGTCGGTCGCGATGTTCGCGCTGTTCTACCCGATCATCTCGGCCTGGCCGCTGCCGTTCAAGAGCGCCTACAACTTCTGGATGTGGCTGCCGAGCTGGCGCTGAAGCGTCGGCCCCGGTCGGTTCCGGTCGGCCCCGGGACGACGCTCCAGCGAGTCAGCCCACGCGCCGTTCAGGCGGCGACGCGGTGCTTGTCGTCGCCGTGGACGAGCATGTGCTCCCAGGCGCCCAGCGTCATGGTGTCGAGGTATTCGCGCTGCATCTCGTCGGTCAGCACCTCGACCATGCGATCGCCCTCCACCCACAGCTCGATGACGCCGAAGGCGCCGCCGCGCTTGCGGTACTTGGCCGGCCAGCCCTCGCGCATGGCGATGCCGAAGACCTCGGCCTGCGAGCGGCGGGTCGCCATCGCGAAGTGCGTGGCGCTCAGCCCGCCCTCGCCCGGTGCGCCGAGCGCGTCGGCATCGCCCGGCGCCTCGACCAGCTGCGTGCCGCGCGGATAGACCTCGACCAGCGTGTTGCGCTCGTCGCCGGCATGCGCGACCCAGCTCCCCTCCGCCACCGGCGGAAACGGCGTGGCCCGCCCGCCGAGCAGCTCGGCAAGCACCTGTGCAACACGACGCGGATCGCGCGCGTCGATGGAAACGTGAAAGATCATCTGGCTTCTCCCCAATTCTCGGATGCGGCCGCAAAGACGAGCAGCGGCGATTCGACAAGGCGAATTCCGACGAACGACTTGCCCAGCCGACTAATGACAGAACTTTTACTTGAATCGGGGAGCGGGACTGGGCGTTCTTTGTGCTTCACCCCTCCACCCCCCGCTGCGCGGGCGGTCCCCCTCCCCATTCCTGCGGAACGGGGAGGATGGGATGGGAGCAATCCTCCCTGTCGCGAAGCGATGGGGAGGTGGCAGCGCGTCAGCGCTGACGGAGGGGGCCCTTCCGGGCACGGCCCGTCGTCCGCTGGCGAATGCGGGGTAACGCCTGGGGGAAGTCGCTGGCGAACATCGGGCCGGCGTCGGGGCGTCCCTGCAGGCGCGCGGGGACGGTGCGAAGGTCGCGTCGCGAACGACCGGGTAGCCATCGCCGCAGCCCGGTTCGGCCCTGGCGGAAACGGTCCGGACCGGCGCTGCGGGCTCGCAGACAGGGGCCGGTCCTCTCCCGCGGCGTGGACCTGGACGACAAGCGCCAGCGACCGGTGCGCGGGAGCGGGGGTGGAGGGGGCCGCAAGCCGCCCCGTCCGTGAACCGCTTCCGGGAGGACGCTCGTGGCGTGGTCCACGGCTTTCAACCCGCGCACGGCCCACGACGCCGACCCGATACACCGTCCCGGAACGTGGCCACGCTCCAGTCCGAATGGCGGGACTTATAACCTAAATGGTTCTCAATGTCAAGCGAAACGGCGACGGCGCCCGTTGGCGCCGCCGCCGGCCCTTCCTCCCCAGGAAACGTGTCAGTCGCAGGCCTCTCAGGTTTAGGCCGCTCAGCCTCAGGCCGCTCAGCCTCAGCCGCTCAGGCGCGGGCCATAGCAGCGGCGACGGCTGCGTCGATCTCCGACTTCATCGGGTTGCGGCGCAGGGTCAAGCCGCCGTTCACCTGCAGGTTCTCGCCGGTCATGAAGCACTCGTCGCTGGCCAGCCAGACCACCGCGGCCGCGATGTCGTCGCTCGTCCCGATGCGGCCCAGCGGATAGCCGGCGAGGAAGGCGTCGAACAGCCCAGGCACCTGCCCCGCCTCGGCGGTCATCGGTGTCTCGGTGAGGCCGGGCGAGATCGAGTTGGCGCGCACGCCTTCCGCGCCGAACTCGTGCGCGACGCAGCGGATCACGTGGTCGGCGCCGGCCTTGGTGCCCATGTAGGCGGCATGGTCGTTGAGCATGATGGTCGCGGTGGCCGAGCTGATCTGGATCAGCGAGCCGCCCTGCCCGCCCTGGCTGCGCGCCATCTTGCGCACCATCGCCTGGTAGAAGTGGAAAGGCCCCACGTACTGCAGCATGGTCATCGCCATCAGTTCGTCGTGCGTGGTCCCGAGGAACGGCTTGAGCAGGCCCCAGCCGGTGGCGTTGACCGCGATGTCGATGCCGCCGAGGTCCTGCGCGGCGCTGTCCGCCAGCGCATCGACGCTGGCCTGGTCGGTGAGGTCGCAGGGCGCCCAGGCGCAGCCGTGCCGCTCCGCGAAGCGGGCGAGCACCTCCTCCTTGCGGCCCGACACCAGCACCTTCGCGCCCTCCGCCATCAGCCGCCGCGCGATGTGCTGGCCCATGTTGTCCGGGCTGCTGGCGCCCAGGATCACGGCGCGCTTGCCTTCAAGGCGTCCCATCCGCACTCTCCTCTCGGTCCTGTCGCCCGATCCGCTAGCACGGCGGCGCCGGGTCCATTCCTGACCAAAGAAATAGTGGCGGGCGGCTGCCCCAGCGCCGAAACCACGCCCACAACAAACGCGCGCGAAGGCAGAGGAGCAGCGACGATGGATCTCGGACTGAAGGGCAAGAAGGTCATTCTCACCGGCGGCAGCCGCGGCATCGGCCGCGCCGCGCTGGAAATCTTCGCCGAGGAAGGCTGCGACATCGCGTTCTTCTCGCGCAATGCCGAACAGGTCGCGCAGACGGTCGAATCGCTCTCGCGCCACGGCGGCAAGGTGGTGGGCGAGGCGCTCGACATGCTCGACCACGAGGCTTACGTCGCCTGGCTCAAGTCGGCCGCGGACCAGCTCGGCGGCTGCGACGTCTTCGTGCCGGGCGCCAGCGCCTCGGGTTCGGGGGCGACGGGCGACTGGGAGGCCTGCTTCGCCGCCGACATCAAGGGCACCGTGCTCGGCTGCGAGACGCTGCAGCCCTACCTGGCGGAATCGGGCGCCGGCGCGATCGTCATCATGGCCTCCACCGCGGGCACCGAGACCTTCATCGTCCCCCAGGCGTTCAACGCCATGAAGGCAGCGCTGATCGCCTACTCGGGCCAGCTCGGTCAGATGGTGGGTCCGCAGGGCATCCGCGTGAACTGCGTCTCCCCCGGGCCGATCAAGTTCCCCGGCGGCAACTGGGAAGCGATCGGCGAGATGGCGCCCGAGCTCTACCAGGCGACCGAGGCGGCCTTTGCCCTCGGCCGCTGGGGGGGCCCGGAGGAAGTGGCGCGCACCATCGTGTTCCTGGCGAGCCCGGCGTCCTCCTACACCACCGGCACCAACGTGGTGATCGACGGCGGCTACACCAAGCGCATCCAGTTCTGAGGCTTTTCCCCGCGCCGCAGGACCAGGACGGCGGGCCCTCTCGCGGGGGCCCGCCGTTTTGCGTGCGCCCGGGCCGGGGACGCTTCGCCGCCCGGATCGGCCCCACCTGTGCAAAGCGACAGGTAGGACGCGCGAAGTTCCGGGGCATAGTGGCTCACGACAAGGCCGACCCGGTAAGGGCGGCCGAACGGGGAGGAATACCGATGGCATCCGCATGCGTTCGCGGAGCGTGGTCTGCCGCGCTCATCCGGGTTGCGCTCACATCGAGCGCGCTGACCTGCATCTCCATGCCGGCGCTGGCGCAGGAGGCCGGCGCGGAGACCGCCTCGGTCGATCCCAACGAGATCATCGTCTCGGCCCGGCGCCGCTCCGAGACCCTGCAGGAGACCCCGGTCGCGATCACCGCGGTGAACTCGGCGATGATCGAGGACAAGGCCGCGCTCAACATCGGCGACCTCATGGGCACCGCGCCCAACCTCATCATCACCAACCAGGCGTCGGGCGCGGCGGCGGCGAACCTCTCGATCCGCGGCCTCACCTACGCCGACGTCGAGAAGTCGGCCGAACCCACCGTGGGCGTGGTGGTGGACGGCGTCTTCATCGGCACCAGCACCGGCCAGTTCTTCGACTTCTTCGACATCGAGCAGATCGAAGTGCTGCGCGGACCGCAGGGCACGCTGTTCGGCCGCAACACCATCGGCGGCGTCGTCAACATCCGCCGCACCCGCCCCACCGGCGAACTGGGCGTGAAGGCGGAGATCTCCTACGGCCGCTTCGACACGCTCGCCACGCGCGCCGTCGTCAACGTGCCGCTGGGCCAGAACCTGGCGCTCAAGGGCTTCTACTTCCACAACCAGTCGGACGGCTGGTATCGCCAGGCCCAGGACGGCCGCCGCCGCGGCGGCTCGAACAACGAGAACTTCGGCGCCAGCCTGCTGGCGACGCCGACGGACGGGTTCGAGGCCCTGCTGACGATCGAGAAGCAGGTGCAGGACTTCGACCCGGCGACCTCGATCCTGACCAATTCGGGCGATGCGTTCTGCGCCCTCGCGCCGGCGCAGGAGTGCAACCGCAACACCACCGGCGATCTCTACACCGTCTTCGGCGAGCCCACCTCCTCCCACTACAGCGCGCCGGCCGCGACCCTGGAGATGAACCTGGACGTGGGCGAAGTGAAGCTGACCTCGGTCACCGGCTATCGCGAATCGGAAGAAGGGCAGACGCAGGACTTCGATTCCAGCTCGACCGACCTCTACTACGTCTACCGTGGACAGGACTACGACCAGTTCAGCCAGGAACTGCGTGCCGCGGGCAACTTCGGCCCCAGCTTCGACTATGTCGTGGGCGCCTATTACTTCCGCTCGAACTACGAGCTGGACCAGTGGACCCGCGTCACCGCGTTCAGTCCCGGCGTCGACCCCCGCGACTACGACCAGAACCCGCAGCACGTCGAGGGCAAGACCCGCTCGATCGCGGTGTTCGGCGACTTCAACTGGGCCTTCGCCGACAAGTTCCGCCTGTCCTTCGGCGGCCGCTTCACTCGTGACAAGAAGGCGCTCAGCAATGCCTTCGGCGGCGTGCTGATCGGCCAGGGATCGGACAGCTTCAAGAAGTTCACCCCCAAGGTGGGCGTCGACTACCGACCGTCCGACGACGTCATGGTCTATGCCTCGTGGTCGCGCGGCTACCGCTCGGGCGGGTTCTCCCCACGCGCCGGCTCCGCCGAGAGCGCGAGCCGCGCCTATGGTCCGGAGACGGTGGACAGCTACGAGATCGGCGGCAAGTTCGACATGATGGGCGGCATGCTGCAGCTCAACCTTGCGGGCTTCATCTCGAAGTACAAGGACCTGCAGCAGAACAACAACGTCTTCTGCGCCACTTGCGCCACGCAGAACGAGACCGTCACCAGCAACGTCGGCTCGGCCACGATCAAGGGCATCGAGGCGGACTTCACCCTGCGCCCGACGCAGGGGCTGACGATCAGCGGCGCGCTGGGCCTGCTGGACTCGAAGTTCAAGGGCTTCATCGTCGGCGGCGTGTCGCCGGTGACGGGCGCGATCATTCCGTTCGACTTCTCGAACAACGACCTGATCTACAACCCGGACATGACCGCATCGCTGAGCGCGACCTATACGGTGCCGACCAGCTTCGGCGAAGTGGTGGGCAACGTGGGCTACCGCTACATCGGCCGCTACGACCAGCAGATCTCGGTCGGCGGGCTGACCGGAGACACCACCAACGGCCCCGCCATCGTCACCGGCAACGACCCGCGCGTGCGCACCGACGAGCAGAACCTCGTCGACGCCAGCCTCACCACGCGCTTCGACCTGGCGGGCACCGAGGCCCACGTGACGCTGTTCGGGCGCAACCTGCTCGACGACCGCGGGCCGACCCACGGCTTCACCGTCGGCGGCCTGTTCGCCTTCGGCACCGCGCGCGAGCCGCGCACCTACGGCGTCACGCTGGGGGTGAAGTACTGAGCACGGATCGGACCCTCCGGTCCCTTTACGGGGATGCGCGGCCCTCCCCTCGCCGCGCATCCCCCTTTTATTGACGAAGGAGTTTGCAGATGACGGGTCGTCTCGAAGGCAAGATCGCGCTGGTGACCGGCGCCGGCAATGCGCGCGGTCTGGGCGCCGCCACCGCCCACCGCTTCGCCGAGGAAGGCGCCTTCGTCTACGTCACCGACCTTGACGCCCAGGGTGCGGAGGCCGTCGCTTCCGCCATCGTGGACGCCGGCGGACAGGCCGAGGCGCTGGCGCAGGACGTCACCAGCGAGGCCTCGTGGGATGCCCTCTTCGCCGCCATCGAGAAGGGCCACGGCCGCCTCGACGTGCTGGTCAACAATGCCGGCATCGCCATTCTCAAGCCGCTGGAGCAGCTCACCGCCGCCGACTGGGAGCGGCAGAACAAGGTCAACCTCGACAGCGTGTTCTACGGCACCCAGCGTGCGGTCGCGCTGATGCGCAAGGTCGGCCAGGGCGGCTCGATCGTGAACCTCTCCTCGATCGCCGGGCTGGTGGGCGTGACGATGTGCGGCGCCTATGCCGCGGCCAAGAGCGGGGTGCGCCTGTTCTCCAAGGTCGTGGCGATGGAATGCGCGGCGCAGAACATCCGCTGCAACTCGGTCCATCCCGGCATGATCGAGACCGCCATGCAGGACGTCGCCCGATCCGACAATCCCGAAGGCTTCAAGCAGATCGTGAGCGGGATCCCGATGCAGCGCATGGGCACCCCGCGCGACATCGCCAACATGAACCTGTTCCTCGCCAGCGACGAGGCGAACTACATCACCGGCTGCGAGTTCGTGGTCGACGGCGGCGTCACGGCGATGTGAGCTTCTGGCGCGAGGGGGTGCGATCGGCATCCCCTCCGTCAGCGCTGACGCGCGCCACCTCCACGAGCAAGTTCGGGGAGGATCGCGCAGCGGGTGGTGGAGGGGTAAAGCCCCGCTACATCACCACGCATCGCCGGCCATGGCTCGCCTCGCCTGAGGGCGGGACGCGCGAGCGGGCGATCGTCTTGGTCTGCGCCGCGTTCATGTCGATGATCTGCGACTGCAGGCACTTGCACTCGAAGGTCACCGCGTTGCCCAGCGAGCGCGCGATCACGTGGTAGCCGTAGGCGCGCTCCTGCGCCTGGGCGAGATCGTAGACCTTGATCTCTCCCCGGAAGGCCAGCGCTTTCCAGATCGCCGCCAGCAGCGTCCCGCCGTCCGCAGGGTCGTAGGTGAGGCCGCTCGTGTTGATCGACCCGTCCGGGCCGGTGCCCCACTTTTCCACCCAGCCCACCACCCATACGGCCAGGGGATTGGAGCCGATCCTGGCGAACTGCCGGAGGCAGCGCTTCACCTCGTCCGGCTTGGAGTACGGGATGAGGTGCGCGCCGGCGAGCATCGCCTGCCCATCGCGTTCGACCAGGCAGGTGATCGAAATGCAGATCGCCAGGCCGTGGTAGGTGATCATGGCAGGGTCGGTGCCTATCCACTGGGTCGGCTGGCCCTCGGCGTCCTCCCGGTCGTGGTTGCTGCTCAGGATGATCGGCATGCCTGTCCCCTCCGCCGGAGGGGCCACAAGGGGCAGCGCCTCGTCGCCGCGATGGTACAGCAAGGCACGCGCCGCGCAAAGGCGCGCGAAGACGGTCAGAGCCGGACGACGACCTTGCCGGTGCTCCGCCCGGTCAGCATCCGCTCGTAGGCGGCGAGCACGTTCTCCAGACCCTGCGTCTCGTCGAACCGCACCGCCAGCGTGCCGGCATCGAGCCAGGCCCGCAGCTGCGGCATGAACTCGGCTCCGCGCTCGAGGAAGTCGGGGATGAAGAAGCCCTCGATGCGCAGCCTGCGCATCAGCACCTGATCAAAGCGCGCCGGTCCCGGCAGCGGTGCATCGGTATCGTAGCCGGCGATCATGCCGCACACGGCGACCCGGCCGTAATGCGCCATGTTCGGCAGCACCGCGTCGAGGATCGGTCCACCCACGTTGTCGAAGAAGGCGTTGACCCCGCCCGTCACCTGCGCCAGCCGCGCCTCGACGTCCTCGCCCCGGTAGTCGATCGCGATCTCGACGCCGAGCTCCTCGGTCAGGTAGCGGCACTTCTCCGCGCCGCCCGCGATGCCGATCACCCGCGCCCCGAGATTGCGCCCCACCTGGCAGGCGAGGCTCCCCGTCGCCCCCGCCGCGGCCGAGACCGCCAGCCATTCGCCCGGCTGCACCGCCGCGACCTCCTTCACCCCGACGTAGGCGGTCCAGGCATTCATGCCGAGCGCGCCGAAGTGCTGGCGCGGGTCCGCCACCGTCTCGTCGACGATCTCCAGCCCGGTCAGCGCCGGCACCACCGTCGCCACGTTCGCCCACTGGCCGAAGCCGCGCACCAGCGCGCCTTCCGGATAGGCCGGGTCGGCGCTCGCGATCACGCGCCCGAGCACCAGGCCCACCATCTTCGCGCCCAGCGGCAGCGGGGGCTGGTAGCCGTCGGTGCGCGGGCTCATCCACATGCGGGTGCCCGCATCCATCGACAGCCACTCGACGGCGATGCGCACCTCTCCTGCGGCCAATGCGGGGCACTGCTCCTCGTGGAGGCTGAGGAAGCGGGCGAACTCGGTGTTCCCCTCGGGGTGGCGGTCGAGCCGCCAGTAACGGCACAGGGTCAATTCAGGTCTCCTCCCCCGGACCCTCGCCCGCGGCGGCGGCACCGCCACCTGTGCAAACGAATAGGGCTATCCGTTTGCACAGGCGGCCTGCCCGGCGGCGCGGGTCTACGCGGGACGCAATAATGATGACACGGGAGGTGTTCTGAAATGCGAGTCCCCAAATCCGTCCTGCTCGTCTCCACGGCGCTGACGATCTTCGCGGCGCCCGCGATGGCGCAGGAAACCCCGCCGGCGGCGACCGCGCCCGACGACACCGCCCAGACGGGCGGCCTCAACGACATCATCGTCACCGCCCGCAAGCGGCAGGAGACCGTGCAGGACGTGCCCGTCGCCGTCACCGCGATCTCGGCCGAGCAGATCGCCACGCGCGACGTCACCAGCGTCGAGAAGATCACCGCCATCGCCCCGCAGTTCAGCGTCGGGCGCGCCTCCAACGGTTCGGGCGCGCAGCTCACCCTGCGCGGCATCGGCTCGTCCTCGACCTCCATCGGCATCGAGCAGTCGGTCGCGGTCGTGGTCGACGGGGCCTACTACGGCCAGGGCCGCGTCATCAACGAAGGCTTCTTCGACCTCGCCCGGGTGGAGGTGCTGAAGGGCCCGCAGGCGCTGTTCTTCGGCAAGAACGCGACCGCCGGCGTGATCTCGATCACCACCGCCGACCCGACCGCGGCGCCCGAGTTCATGATCAAGGGCGGCTACGAGTTCCGCAGCGAGCAGTACCGCATCGAAGGCTATGCCTCGATGCCGCTGACCGAAACGCTCGGCTTCCGCCTGGCCGCCCGCTACACCAAGATGGACGGCGGCTACTATCGCAACATCGCCGACGACATCACCTATACCGAAGTCGACGCCGCCACTGGCGCCCTGACCTCGCATCTCGCCACCCCCGCCGACCGCAAGGCGCCGGGCGAAGAGGAATTCCTCGCCCGCGCCACGCTGAAGTGGGAGCCGACCGATCGCCTGACGGTCAGCCTCAAGGGCAGCGTCGACGTCAGCAAGGTCAACAACGCCTCGTGGAACTACGTCGCCTTCCGCTGCGGCAACGGCGAGACCTCCCAGCTCAACGGCTATGCCTGCGACCGCGACTTCGTCAGCCACCAGAACAACATGCCGGCCGACATCGCCGCGACCTACCCCTATGCGAAGAGCGACGGGTCGCTGTACAACAAGTACCGCTCCGCCGGCGGCACGCTCAACGTTACCTACGACGCGGACCTGCTGCAGATCTCCTCGGTCACCAACTACCAGTGGAACAACAACCGCTGGACCTGTGCCTGCGACTTCCAGTCCGGCGGCAGCGAAAACGGCATCGGCCCCACCTGGGCGACCGAGAACTCCTCGTGGGAGGCCTTCAGCCAGGAGCTGCGTGCGCTGACGCAGTTCGACGGCCCGTTCAACATGATGCTGGGCATGCTCTACCAGAAGACGCAGCGTGACTTCGACCAGTTCGTCCTGACCGGCGGCGTCTCCAACTCGGCCGCGCCGGAAGGCTACCAGTACGTCACCTCGGCCAAGGACAGCTTCACCAAGGGTGAGACGATGGCGGTCTTCGGACAGCTGACCTACAAGATCCTGCCCGATCTCGAACTGGCGGGCGGCGTGCGCTACAGCGACGAGACCAAGAACAGCTTCTTCACCCAGCCCTACAACAACCCGCTGCTGACCAGCGTCTTCCGCGACCAGGACGATCCGGACGGCCTGGGCGAAGTGAGCGCGCGCCAGCATTTCCGCAACTGGTCGCCCGAAGCCACGCTGACCTGGAAGCCGACCGCCGACCTCATGGTCTACGGCGCGTACAAGACCGCCTACAAGTCCGGCGGCTTCTCCAACGGCGGCATCAACTCCAAGCTGTCGACCGATCCGACCGCGGACCTGACCTTCGATCCCGAGAAGGCCGAGGGCTTCGAGATCGGCTTCAAGTCCACGCTGCTGGCGAACCAGCTGCGCTTCAACGTCACCGCGTTCAACTACAAGTACAAGAACCTGCAGGTGGACTTCTTCAACTCGCCGATCTTCGCCTTCCAGACGTTGACTGCCGATGCCCGTACCAAGGGCGTGGAAGTGGAGTTCCAGTTCGCCCCCAACGGAATCCCGGGCTTCGACCTGCACGGCTCGATCAACTACGACAAGGCGCGCTACACCGACTTCCCGCTTGCCCCCTGCTACGCCGGGCAGACTCCGGCCGAGGGCTGCAACCTGGCCGGCAACAGCCGCCAGGACCTGTCCGGAACGCGGCTGTCGGTGGCGCCGAGGTGGACCGGAAACCTCGGCCTCAACTACGAGATGGCGGTGGGCGCGGCGAACAAGCTGGGCTTCAACGTCGATGCCAAGTACTCGGGAAGCTATCTCGCTTCGGGCTTCGGCAACCCGCTGTCGCGCCAGGACGAATACGTCACGCTCGATGCCGGCATCCGCTTCGGCGCCGAGGACGACAACTGGCAGTTCGCCGTCATCGGCAAGAACCTGACCAACCAGTTCTACGTGACCGGCGTGGTCGATGGTCCCTCGACCGGCGGCGGCACCGGCACCGCGGGAGGCATCAAGGCCGACCAGCTCGGCTTCGGCACCCTGCCCCGCACGGTGATGGTCGAGCTGACGAAGCGGTTCTGATCGGACGGGAAAAGGGGGCGGCGCGCCGGCGTCCGCCCCCTTTTTCGTACCCCTTGCCGCTACACCCCCCTGGGCGCGTGCTGGCGGTGGATGTTGCGGAAGGAGCGGCTCTGGAACAGCCAGCGTCCCTCGACCTTGACGCACGTGTCCTCATAGACGCCGCGGTCGCGCATGGTGACGCCGTCGTGGTCGTAGACCTCCGAGGTGTAGCTGCGCATCGTTGCGCGGTCCCCCTCGACCGCGATCGAACCGGGCCAGGCCTCGAACATGATGCCGGGGTAGGCCTTCATCGCCTCGATCCACATCGCCACGATCGCCTCGCGGCCCTTGGTGGTGCCGAGCTCCGGGTAGTCGGGCAGCGACCACTCGGCGTCCTGTGCCCAGGTGGCGCCCCAATCCTGCGCATCGCGGCGCGTGACCGCGTCGGCATAGGTCTCCAGCAGCTCACGGATGGCGAGGCGGTCCTCGAACGGGCCGGTGAAAGGCATCAGGCATTCTCCCAGGTTTGGCGACGGATCGCTTGTCGGGCCGATGCTAGGCCCTGCCGCGCGCGGCGGAACCTGTGCCTTGTGCGAGGACGGTGCGAGGACGGTGCGAGGCTCCCATGCTCCGACAAGCTCAGCATGAGCGGAGGTGGGGAGTGCGGGGGCCAAGCGGCCCGACCCGCCTGCGTCGATCCCGGCCCACCCCCAAGCCCGCGCAGCCTGAGCTTGTCGAAGGCCCTGAGCCCCAGCGCCCGTCAGGCCCCGACCGGCCGCTCCTGAGGTCCGGGCGGCAAGTCCGGCACGGCAACCTCGATGATCCCGTCGACCACGCGCACGGGAAAGCTCCGCAGGTCCGCGTAGGCACCGCCGATGCAGCGCCCGGTCGCCGCTTCGAAGCGCGCGCCGTGAAGCGGGCACATGATCGCGCCCCTCCGGATGCGGCCGGGCGAGAGCAGCGCGGCCTGGTGGGTGCAGCGGTCGTTCACCGCGCTGTAGCCGTCCTCCACGCGCACCACCAGCACGCTCCACCCCCCGAGCAGCGCGGCGATCTTGCCGTCGTCGGGGAACTCGCTTTCGGCGACCAGCGCCTGGTATGTCTCAGTCATCGTGCGGTGCGATCCGAAGGAACTCGTGTCAGATGCGGACCAGCGTCTTGCCGATGGTGCGGCCGGACATCAGGTCAATGAAGGCGGCGGGCAGGTTCTCGAAGCCGTCGCGCAGGTTGGCCAGCGGGCGCAGCTTGCCGTTTGCCATCCACTGGTCCAGCTCGGCCTGCGCCTGTGCCAGCACGTCGGGATAGTCGTAGGTGATGAAACCCTGCATCCTGATGCGGTTGACCACCAGCTGCCACAGCGTGCGCACGCCGTGGGGATGGTCGGCATCGTTGTACTGCCCGATCATGCCGCAGACCGCGACACGCCCGTGCAGCCGCATCAACGGCAGGATCGCCTCCAGCATCTCGCCGCCGACGTTGTCGAAGTAGACGTCCACGCCCTTGGGCGCGGCCCGCGCGATCTCCGCCGCGATATCGGGCGTGGCGCGGTAGTCGATGGCATGGTCGAAGCCGAGCTCGCGGATCACGCGGGCCTTCTCCGGCGAACCGACCAGCCCGACCACCTTGCAGCCCCGCGCCTTGGCGATCTGCCCGACGGTGGACCCGGTGGCGCCGGCCGCGGCGCTGACCACCACCGTCTCCCCCGGCTTCGCCTCGCCCACGGCGAACAGCCCGACCCAGGCCGTCAGCCCGACGGGCCCCAGCGCGCCCATGTAGTGGTGCAGTTCGGTGCCGGGTTGCTGCTGCACCGTCTCCAGCCCCCAGCTCTCGCCGGAGAGAACGTAATGATCCTGCCAGGTGGCGAAGGCCCGCACGAACGTACCGACCGGATAGTCGGGATTGTTGGACTGCACCACCTCGCCCAGCGACATGCCGTTGATCGGCGCGCCCAGTGCCACCGGCTCGATGTAGCTCGGCCGGTCGTCGAGGAACCCGCGGATGGCCGGGTCCACCGACCCCACCCGCATCGCCACGAGGAACTCGCCCTCGCCCGGCTGGGGCATCTCGGCCTCCGTGAGCTGGAAGTCTTCCGGCACCGGCATGCCCAGCGGCCGCCGCGCCAGCACGATCTGTCTGACCTTTCCCATGGCCGCCTGCTTACCCGCGCCGGGGCGCTTCGGAAGGCTGGTCTAAACGCTAGGTTTGCGCAGGGGCTCGCTATGGTCAACTCGCCGCCAGAACAGACCAGGAGCAGGATCCGTGAGCATGACCCCCGAAGAGATCACCGACCTCGTCGACCGACTCTACGCCGCGGCGGGCGCGGGGGACTGGGAGAGCGCCAACGCCCTGCTGACCGATGACTTCGTCGCCCATGAATCCGAGGCGCTGCCGATGGCGGGCGCCTACGCGGGCAAGACCGGCCTCCAGGATCTCTTCGCCCGGGTCATGGGCATCGTCGATGTCGCCGGGCTCGAGCGCAGCGACCTGCTGACCGGCGAGAACAGCGCCATCGCCGTCCTGACCATGCGCTTCGCAGATCCCGCTCTCAAGCCTGCCGAGCTTTGCGAGATGTTCCGGTTCCGCGACGGCCTGTGCTGCGAGATCAAGCCGTTCTACTACGACCCTGCGGTATTCCACCAGGCTGCGGCAGCCAAGGCGAGCGCTGGCGCCGAGGCCTGAGGCCGGCGCCCCCGCCCGGGAGCGCGCACGGCCCTCGTCCCGTCCCGGGCTCGGTAGGCTATCCCTCGGCCGGCGGCGTCTTGCCCTTGCTGCGCGCGACCAGTGCGTCCCACGTGGCCCAATCGATCGCGCGTCCCGGATAGGCCACGTTGCCGAAGGGCCATTCCGTCCGAACCCAGCCGACGACCCATTCGTAGAGCCGGGCGTCGAACCCGGCATCGTATTGCGCCTGGGTCACCCACATCCGGACGACCGCATCGTAGCCCTGGACCGGGCTTGGCGCCACGTAGACGCAGCCCAGTTCCCGGCTGCCGTCGGGGGTGAGCACGGCATAAGCAAAGGATTCGCGCTTGCGGAAGCGGGCTTCCTCAGCCTCCATGTCGCGCATGGCGTCAGCCTCGGATATCCCCGGATGCGGCCACTGGGTGCTGCGCGTGAACGTCTTCTGCAAGTGCGCGATGGACGACATGTAAGCGGCGTAATCGATCTTCGCCTGCGCCGGTCCTAGCGGGACGACCCTGAAACGCGGCGTTTCCACGAGCGTCGGAACGTCGAAGTCGGCCGGAACGAAGGACGCACTGGGTGCCGGCTTCGCCTTCGGCGCGGAGTCCGCGACCGTCTGCGCGCTTGCTGTAGGCCGGCGCTTCTGCGTGCGCCGTCCCTCCCGCCAGGAGGAGCATCGCCGCCGTCAACCCCGCGCCCGGTTTCCTCATACCCACCATGCTCCGCTCCTCAAGGCCCCTCCTTGTCCGGACACCACGGACGAAGCCGGCTTGGACGCGGCCTCTACCGCGAAAGCAGCAGCGCAGCCTAGATGCCCTCGATTCATGGTCCGCATAGATCGGATCTATGAGCGTCCTGGCTCCGCCAGCCTGCCAACTTGTTCAGCAGGGGGCGATTGGAATTGTCATATACGACGCAAATAGGGAGCGGTGATAAACCCCACCCGGGCGTAAATCCCGGGTGGGGCTTATAGTCAGCGTTGGGCTGTCATCGCGTTCTGGATCTTTTCCATGACCTGATCGATCGAGAAGCTTGCTGCTTTCTGCGCCGGAGGGAATTCGACGAGAGTCTTGAGGAAATCACCCACGATGCCTTGTGCCGGGACACAGAGGAACGAGTGATTGAGCACGAAATCCCAGTAAGTGTTCGACGTGATATCCGCGCGCTCATATGGGTCCGTGCGCAGGTTGAACATCTTGGGCACGCGCAACTCCACGAAGGGTTCGGCCCATACACCCATCGTTCCCCGCAAGCGCTGCTCCAGGAACACCAGCTTCCAGTTGTCGTAACGCAGCGCGACGACGTCACCATCGTCGTTGAAGTAGATGAAACCCGGACGCGGGCTCTCCTGCGCCTCACCTGTCAGGTAGTCGCTGAGGTCGTAACCGTCGAGGTGTGCCTTGTAGTCGATCCCGTCGAGTTGCGCGCCCGCCTTCAGGTTCTCCTTCACGTCGCCCGCGCCGGCGAAAGTGGCCAGCGTCGGAAACCAATCAAGGTGCGAGACAATGCCGTTGCATACGGTGCCCGCGTCGATCCTGCCTGGGAACCGCACGAGTGCCGGCACCCGGTAGGCGCCCTCCCAGTTGGTGTTTTTCTCACTGCGGAACGGCGTCGTTCCAGCGTCAGGCCAAGAGTTCTGATGCGGGCCGTTGTCGGTCGAGTACATGACGAAAGTGTCGTCCGTCAGGCCGAGTTCGTCGATCAAGTCGAGCATTTCGCCGATGTTGAGATCGTGGTCGATCATGACGTCATGATATTCCGACTGCCATCGCCCGGACTGACCGAGACTGGAATCCTTGGCGTGGGTGCGGAAGTGCATATGGCTGGTATTGAACCAGACGAAGAAGGGTTCGTCTGCTTCGGCGGCCGCCTTGATGAACGTCTTCGCACCCGCAAGGAACTCCTCGTCAATCGTCTTCATACGTTCCTTGGTCAGCGGCCCGGTGTTCTCGATCTTCTGGCCGCCCTTGCCGTCGGCCCAGCAATGCATCACCCCGCGAGGACCGTAGTTCTTCTGGAAATCGGGAAAATCCTTGGCCGGGGGATAATCGCGCAGCTCAGGCTCCTCCTCGGCATTGAGGTGATAGAGATTGCCGAAAAACTCGTCGAAGCCGTGGACTGTCGGTAGGTGCTCGTCTCGATCGCCGAGGTGGTTCTTACCGAACTGGCCGGTGCGATATCCCTGATCCTTGAGCATTCGCGCGATGGTGGGGATTTCCGCCCTCATGCCGAGTTCCGCGCCTGGGAGGCCCACCTTGGTAAGGCCGGTGCGGATACCCGCCTGCCCGGTGATGAACGAGGCACGCCCCGCAGTGCAGCTCTGCTCGGCGTAGTAGTCGGTGAACATCACACCTTCCTTGGCTAGCCGGTCGATGTTCGGCGTCTTGTATCCCATGACGCCGTGCGAGTAGCAACTCAGGTTGTGCTGCCCGATGTCGTCTCCCCAGAGGATGAGAATGTTGGGCTTCTTGGCAGGCATCGGCCGTTCCTCTTCTGCAAGCGTGGACAGGATCGAATCCCGTTTCCATCATTCCGCAGAACCATGTCGGAGGAATCGCACACTGGGCATGGGGGGTTACCCTCAGTTCGACGGCAGGGACTCCGGACCGGTCGCTGATCGTCTCCTCCGCCGCGCGAGGTCGTCAGAACCGATAGCCGAGACGAACCTCGATCTTCCAGTCGTAAGGGGCGACATCATGGGTCGAGATGACCTTGGTGGCCGCCTCGACCGACAGGATGGTCCGCCCCCACTCCTTGCCGACCTCCACGTCGACCGGCACAAACAGGCCATCCCTCCGAAAATCGTAGCGGATGTCGTTGCTGGGAAAGATCGACAGGTACATGTCGTGGGGCAGACCGATCTCGAGATTGGGCGACAGTTGCAGTTCACTGACGTTGGTGCGATCCCGGCCGCCGCCGAAGCTGGCGCGATAGCGTGCGACGAATTGAAGGAAGCTCCCTTCCGGCAGTTCGTCCAGAGACCAGCGGTAGCCCGCCATCGGCAAAATCTGCCACTGTCCACGGCCGAGAGGCGTGTCGCCGGTCGGTGCGCGCACCTGGAGGCCCACGCCCCAGGCCTTCCCCGTTCCGCCGTCGTGGACCACGACTGCCTGCATCCGCACGTCGCCGAGGCCGGCTCTCGAACCCTCGGCACGACTCTTGTCGATGACGAGGGGAATTTCCACCCGCAGGTTGAGACGCCAGTCCGTCGCGATGACCTGCGGCCGGTCGTGCCGTAGCGTGAAGGTGGCGGTGCGCCCGTCCTCCTCGTCGGCGACTTCGGTGCGCAGCTCGATGCGTCGCAGCGGACGGGTGATATCAAGGCCGCTGACCGAACCTTGGTCCGCCTCCTGGCTTTGGGCTCGGCCGGAGGCCATGCCCAGCGTCGATGCGGCTAGGCAGAGCGCAGTCCAGCGGGCTTGCCGTGTCATGAAACGAGCCAGACCCGGGCGCCACCTAGTCGGCGGCGTTCCTGAAGCTGAAGGTCGCCACTTTCGACCGGACCATGAGCGTGCGCTCATCGGAGGAGAAGCCGTATGTGTTGCCGCCGGGAAGCCCTGTGCGCAGCAGGCTTTCGATCTCTGCGTCAGGACAGGCCATCCTGGTCGACCGGATCTCACCGATGCGCAGGACGTGCCGCATCAGCGATGCCGACCATCCGGCGGTGCCGGAGTTGCATCCCAGCTGCAGCCGTGCATCGTCATGCACGACGAACTCTATGGTGTACCGCGCCGATTGCTGCGGCGTCAGGTTGGTGGTTTGCTCACCCTTCCGGATCGACACGAGTTGCCAAGTCGGACCGATCAGGGTGCTTTCGCGCGAAGCCGTCTCGTTCATAGAGGCGCAGCCAGCGATCGCCAGAAGCACTGCCACGCTGCCGGACATCTGGCGCAGATGGAGGCGGGATTTCATTCGACTGTCTCCGGTTCGAGGCGCTGCAGTACCGGGCCGCCACAGGGGGGGTGCCAATCGGCGGCCCGGCGGCCGGGGCGCCACGCTGCGGACGCGCGCCGTCGGCCATCTGCAACGAAGTTTCCGTCCCTGACCGCGCAGTTGAATGAACGGTGGGGCCGGTATCCCCGGTGGCGATTGGGTCCGGCCCGCATCATACAATCGCATCCGGCGTGTTGAGGGCCAATCGGGGTAACGCCTGAGTTTTGCATGCAAGACTTACTACGCCCGATCTGGCTCGATCTCAGGCGATCACTGCTCCGGCCGCGGTGTGGCTGTCCTTGCCACGCGGTCGAAGCTCCCGGCGGGGTTCTGCCGCATCATCTCCAGCAGCAGTTCCATCGGCTTCTGGGTCTCGACGATACCCCCGGAATTGGGCCGATCGATGTCGATCACGAGAAGCAGAGAGCCGCCGAACAGGATGAGAAGCAAGGACGCGGTGGTCCGACCGCGGCGACCCACGAGCACATAGCCGAGCACGCCTGCAGCGATCATCTGATACACCACCAGGAGCACGAAGACCTCCATCGGTACGTGCGAACGACGCGATTGCTGGCGGGCAGCGTCCATGTCGATCATCTCGTTCATGGTGGTCAGGTACGAACCCGAAAACGGGCGCGTCTCGATCGAGGGAAATGCGGCCACGGTCGCTTGCCAAAGCTCCACGATCATGGCGTCGCTCGTGGCAAGGCGAACCTCCTGATCGGCGCCGACCTGCTTGCGGGCGAGTTCCACCCTGTTCTGCGTGTAAGCGATCAGCAGACGGCTTAGTCGCGTGCGGTGAGGCTCATCCAGCAACTGCGTGCGCAGATAGGTCGTTCCGATCGCGTTCGCCTCCTGCAGTACCACGGCGCGGCGGGTATCGTAGCGGTCGATCGCCAATGCGAAGGTGAAGCCGACCAGGAGTGCCAGAAGCCCCATCACCGAGGATACCACATAGCCTTCCTCGTTATGCGATCTCTCCGCATCCGAATCGACAAAGCGCTTGCGCAGCTTCGCACCCGCGAACGCAGCTATCAGCATGCCAAGGTATATCACGATACCGATTGCCCATATCGGTGCCGTCAGAAGCCACTGCCCCAGTTCAGACATCCGTCTCTCCTTCGCGTACAAGGGCACGGTGTTGAGAAAGCGCTATTGTTTGAATCGGTAGAAACCCGCTAGTCAGCGGCGGAGGACCCGGGCCTGGTGCGGTGTCGCGAACACGGGGGCCGAGGAATGCAGGGGTTGGGGGTAGCGACCGCGCCTTTGAGGGGCAATCCCGATAGCGTCCCGCCCCGATGTGACGATCATTCGGCGGTGACGTTTGCCGCAGGTTGCTGCCGAGCGGCTCAGGAGGGGAAATGAGCAGTCCAGTTCGACGCATTGTTCTGGCGGACGACCACGAGGCGATCAGGTTGGGGGTGCGCGCAGTCCTCTCCGCTCACCCGGACTGGCGGATCGTCGGCGAGGCTTCGGATGGCCGGGAGGCGCTGGAGACGATCCGGTCGGTCAGGCCCGACATCGCGATCCTCGACTACTCCTTGCCGATGATGAACGGGCTGGAACTGACCCGGGCGATCAAGAAGGAACTGCCGCGTACCGAAGTCCTGATCTTCACGATGCATGACCGCGAAGACGTCCTCGCCGAACTGCTGACGGCGGGCGCGCGCGGCTATCTCCTCAAGTCGGACGCCAGCAAGCACCTCATCGCCGCGGTGGAAGCGCTGTCGATCCGGCGCCCCTACTTCTCCGGAAACGTGTCGCAGACATTGCTTGACCGCTTCGTGGAGATGGCCGCGAAGGAAACCTCGGCGACCGCGCTGACCCCGCGCGAGCGCGAGATCCTGCAGCTGATCGCGGAAGGGCGACTGAACAAGGAAATCGCGGCGATCCTGGGCTTGTCGATCAAGACGGTCGAAACCCACCGCGCCGCGGCGATGCACAAGCTGGATCTGAAAAGCACCGCCGATCTCGTACGCTATGCCGTGCGCAACAACATCATCGAGCCTTGATCGGCCACTCTCCCGGTCCCCGGCAAGCGACCGCGCAGTTTACCTCAGGGCAAGTACCGAGAGGGTTCTTGACGAAGGCCGATACCGCGGTCCCCCGTTCGAACAAGCTGATGCGGATCTTGCCGCCGACGTTTTCCATTCGTTCGGTCATGGATCGCAGCCCAACCCCGAGGCTGCCCTCGATGGCGTCCTTCGCCCCCAGGCCCACGCCGAAGTCCCGCACCCGCAGGCACAGCCAATTGCACGTGCAATGCAGGCGAACCTCGGCCCGGTCCGACTTGCTGTGCTTGAACACGTTCATGAGCGCTTCCTGGGCGATGCGCAGAACGGCCAGCTCCATTTCCGGCAGCAGTCCCTCACGGTAGCCCACGGCCTTGAACGACATCGCGATGCCGGTCCTGGCGGACATGCCGAGTGTCAGGGCCTCCAGCGCACCGACCAGCCCGTACTTCTCGAGCTCGGGTGGATGGAGGATGTAGGAGAGGCATCGCATCTGCTCCTGCAAGCGGACGACGACGTGGCGGGCGTCGATGCCGGGCGGGAGCGCATGGGTGTCATGCAGCAACTTGAGGGCGAAATCGAGTTCGAGCAAGAGCTGCGCGGTCGTGTCGTGCAACTCGCGGGCGATCTGTCGTCGCTCTTCGTTCCGCGCGCGCAACACGCGCAGATTGATCGGATCGTTTCCCAGGTGGGCGTGCCGACCGGGAGGAGAGCCCTTTCGGCGCCTGGCGTCAGCAAACGCGTGTCCTTTTACGGAATGCATATATCCCCCAATTCGCCGAGGCGAAATCTGGATGGGTCATGCCCAACTCTGCTCTGTTGTCCCGATGTGAGATTAGGGAATTACTTTTGCAAACGCAACAAAAAATCACGCGATTATTCAGTATTTTACGTCATTATCGTTCGCTAATTCAATTATATATCTTATGTAAGTTTTTGAACACCTGAATAGCGCGACCTCAATACGCATCGAAATCCGACGTGACTTGTCGAGGTATCGACGGGCTGTGCGTGCCGCGCTGCCGGCCTGTAGCGCCGGCAGTAATTGGGCGCGCAAAGATGCGATTGTTGATTGCCACTGAGAAGTGACCCGGGAAGGCTA
>NZ_JBHLWK010000019.1:0-148184 GCF_042432915.1 Novosphingobium soli | reverse complement strand
TAGCCTTCCCGGGTCACTTCTCAGTGGCAATCAACACCCTATGCGCCAGTGGACCTTCCCGATGTCCTTGGCGCGTATGCTGCTGGTGACACTCCTAGCGCCTTCACGCTCTCTATCGTCGACGCCGTTGACGGTGGAGCGTGGCGCACGGCGATTGGGGCGCAGGCAGCCAGCCCGGCCTTGAGCGATCTCGCGGCGGTGACGCCAATCACAGATGGCGAGCACGTCGTGGCCGGCGTCAAGATCACCACCTCGCAAGGGCTCATCGTTTCCATTGAACCCGCCTGATCTCAGCGCGTCCTCAAAGGGGAGGCGCATCACTCATTCTACCCCGGAGGCACGATGATTACCCCGCACCGGCTGCCGCTTCATGTCCGCAGCAACGATCGCCCGTGGCGTCACCGCATCAACATCTATGGCGATGATGGAGAGCCGGTGGATATGCGCGGCTATCACGGAAAAATGCAGGTGCGGTGGTATGAGGGCCAGCCTGACGATCCGATTGCTGGGTTGAGCCGTGCCTTCGCCTCGACGCATTCGGACGGCTCACCATTCAGCGACGGGAGCTTTTACGTCAGCACCGACAGTCTCGACGGATCGAGGATCGTCTTCGACGAGACGGGACTGGAGATCACGATCACGCACCTCGATCTCCTGCGATTCCCGCCCGGTATGCCGAACATGCCGGTACTGCGCTTCAGCTATGACATCCTGATCGCCAAGGACTACCCGCAGGACATCCTCTATAGCCCCGACCTCCCGGACTATGACCTGAATGCGTGGTTCGAGGGGCCGCTGGATTTCCACTATGGCGTGACGGACCCCGAGTACGAGCGCCGGACGTGTCCGATCGTCTATGACGACTTCCCTGAAGAGTATCACCTTGAGTGCCGCCGCCGGACGCCGGAGGCGTGCGGGCAGTACGGGTGCCTCTGGTTCAAGATGCCGACCAACGTGCCGACATCGGTGCTTCGCGCGGCGATTTGGCCGGACGCTGCCTCAGGATAAAATCATGGGCGCAGCTTTACGCCCATTCCCCAGACACACCCGCCCGGTCGATATGGTCATTCCCATGTCGGCCGAGAGCGGGGGTGCCGTGCGCTAACACGGCAACCGACGAGCGCGAACTCGTCACGCGCGGCTGGCCTAGCCGCTAACGCCCCGCTGCCCTGACAGGGCGGGGCACCTCGTGAGCGAAAATCTTTATGGAGTCGAATCTTGTTTCCGTGCAGCCGGTGTCGCCGGCAGCGCCTTACCTTGGCGGCAAGCGCAACCTGGCCGCGCGCCTGGTCGCGCGAATCGCCCAAATACCTCACCGGACCTATGTCGAGCCGTTTGTCGGCATGGGCGGCGTCTTCCTCCGGCGGACGAGTAAGCCGAAGGCCGAGGTCATCAACGATCTTTCGGGCGACGTGGCGAATCTCTTCCGCATCCTGCAGCGCCACTATCCGCAGTTCATGGACGTGCTGCGATGGCAGGTGACCAGCCGGGCCGAGTTCGCGCGGCTGGCGAGCATGCAGGCGGAGGCGTTGACTGATCTGGAACGCGCTGCCCGCTTTCTCTACCTCCAGCGCCTTGCGTTCGGTGGCAAGGTGAGCGGGCGCAGCTTCGGCGTCGACCGTCGGTCACCCGGCCGGTTCGATGTCACGAAGCTGGAGCCTGTCCTGGCCGAGATCCACGAGCGCCTTGCGGGCGTCGTGATCGAGCAGCTGCCCTATGGTGAGCTCATCCGGCGCTATGACGGACCTGACGTGCTGTTCTACCTCGATCCGCCTTATGTCGGCTGCGAGACGGACTATGGCGAAGGGTTTGCTTCGTCCGATTTTCGGACGATGGCAGAGCAACTAACCGGAATTTCCGGGCGGTTCGTTTTGTCGATCAACGACACGCCGCTCGCCCGCGAGGTCTTCGGACGGTTTTCGTTCGATGAGGTCAAGACCACCTATACCATCTCGACGGCGACCGGCGGCAGCGGGAAGCGGGCCGGGGAATTGATCGTCTCAAATTGCTGAGATGCGGGTGACGACGGTATTCGTCGGCGCTCATTCTGAAAGGGCGCCTGGGGCTTCGGCCTCGGGCGCCTTTTTCATGCGCGGCGGCCCATCTCCTTTGCCAAGTGCCTGATGCGATTTCGCGAGGCGTTGGCGTTCTGATCGCGGCCGATCTCGTTCGTCCCGAAAAGCGACTTCCAGAACCATTCGAGGGTGTCACGCTCAATCCCGATGGCGGAGAGATGCTTCAAGGCGGCGCGCACCTGATCGTTGGCCCCACGCACCTCGAATGCCTTCTCTGCCGTCCTGTCGATAATGGTAAGGGCTTGCTCGGTATCCATGCGTGCAGCTTAGGCGGCGCGCCTAATCGCTTCGGCTTTGCCGGTCACTAGGTCCACCGGCACCGCAAGGAACCACTCGCGCTCGCTCTCATCCCAAGATGCGAGCTTGAGGTCGATCGCGTCGGCCATAGCCTCGTCGATGCTTGAGCGCCACGGCGAGCGGGGCTGGCCGAAGACCGCGATCCTATAGCGCGCGGCCATCGTCAGAAGCTCGCCCAGTCCAGTTCGGCGTCGTCCACGGCGTCGAACATCTCAGGGTCGGCTCCGGTGTCGCCCAGGCGCTTGCGCACGGCGTCAGGGCCGCCGTCCTTCGGGAAACCCCGATCGCTCTTCGCGATCGTCGCCAGTTGGCCGATGAAGCCGCCCCGGCTGGTCTGTTCCAGCACCCAGCGACCGAAGGGGATCGGCTTCTCCGGGGCTTCGCTCACATTGATGCGGAAGCCGGCGGCGTCATGTTGTTCGAGACTGCCCATCGTCAAAATCCTCTATGCGAATCGATGTTGGTCTGATTATTTTGTTCCTGTTACGTTCTCATGTGAAGGGGCAAAATGGGCTGGAACGATTTCAGCTTGCCGGCAATCGGCGAGCGGCATGACAATGAGGACGGCACCAGCCGTCAGGCCGAGCTTGCTTTGTGCAGTCCCGGCGAGGAGGTGCGGCTGGTCCGCGAGCCGGAGAACCCGCACGATCGGATGGCCGTCGCTGTCGTCAGCTGCCGGGGGATCAAGGTCGGATACCTGAAGCGGGACCGCGCGGTCTGGGTCGGCAGCAAGATCGATCGCGGTTACGACGTGCGAGCGATCGTCCAGCGCGTGAAGGGCGCTCACCTCCCTGATGCTACCCTTGGACTGGTCATGCGAGTGAACATGGATGGAGAAGAGCCGGAGCTTCCGGAGCATGGTATCGAACCGCAGGTTCGAATCCCTCTCACGGCTTCGAACGGGGGCAAATTTTCAATCCATGGTATCAGGCATGGTATTATCTAATTGGACCCAGAAAATATGCAGCTATATCAATCTAATAATCGCTTGATATAGCTGCCTCCCGCTCCGCCAGATTTTTTTGTTTGATTTCAATATGTTGCATGTTCATTGGGGTTGCGGATCAGCGCCCCAATCAGCAATTCTGCGCCAGTGTGGGACCTGATGTGGGACTGAGGTTCGATCCCCCCAGTGGGATTCGAACCCACGATACAATGCAAGTGTCGGCAGTCGCTGCACGACCGGGATGGGACGAAGCGGTCGTTCACAGAATAGATGATAAAGGTCGGCTTTTCTGTCTTAAGCTGCCATTATATCCCATCGCCGACGCGCGCCGAGCGGCGGCCCGGAGATTCCGATGTCCGTAAAAAAAGGCACACTGTCGATGCTGGTGCCAGCGTTGCTGGTCGCCACAGCGCAGGCGCAGACGCCCCCCGGCCTCTCCGACCTCGTGGGTGCGCGCGGCGCGGGTGGAGAGACGGCGCTTCAGTCTCGCGGTTATGTCTTCGTGCGCGGCCAAAAGGGCGATGACCGCAGCTACACCTTCTGGTGGAACGCCGCGCAGCACCAGTGCATCACCGTGGCGACCATGGACGGCCGCTACGCCTCCATCACCGCCACGCCTCCCGCCGATTGCGGTCAGCGCGCAGAGCGGCCCCGTGCGGCGCCAAATGATCGCGATCGCGGTGCCTATCGCCCTGACATCGGCTACGGTCAAACCCCCTCCAGCCAGCGGCAGTCGCCCAGCTATGTGGAGGATCGGGATCGCTATCGCGTCGGCAACAGCCCGGTGGACCTTGGTCTCGTCTGCTTCGGTGATGGCCAGCGTCCGGGCATGGCCAGCACCTATGGCTGGACATGGAACAGTCGCACCCACCGTTACGACTATGGCAACCGGGTCGAGCTGACCGGCCAGCAGTTCGACGCATCGCTGATGATCCAGCTATGGGCCGGCGGCGGCCGCATCCGCCTGCCGAAGAAGCTGGTGCCGCCGATCAACAGCCGGGGCGATGACGGCTGGTGGGATCTGTACGATGTGGAGATGGGGCCGGACGTGATCCGCGCCACCTATCGGCTGAACGGCCTCAACAAGCCGCGTGTCACGATCAACCGGCGCAGCGGCCAGATCAGCGTACAGGGCCTCGAGCCCTATGCGTTTCGCGGGACGTGCGATCTGGTCGATGGTGCCGATCACCGCCGCTTCTGACTGGCGCCGACTTCATGCCTCGTCTGCCGACGACACTCCTTGCCCTCCTGCTGACATCCTGCGCCAGCTTCCCTGCCCGATACGAACCGCCCGGTGCTGCCGGCACGCCGCCGCCGATCGCGGTCGAGAGCGACCGGGCGAGCATGACACTGGACGTGCTGACCTATAATGTGGAGGGCCTGCAATGGCCCGCGCGTAGCGGTCGCGCGCCCGATCTGCAGCGTATCGGCCAGATGCTGCGGGAAATGCGCGAGCACGGGCGGGCGCCCGACATCATCCTGTTTCAGGAGGCTTTTTCCGCCGCCGCGATTCGGGCGATCAAGGACAGCGGCTATCCGTTCATGGTTGGCGGCCCTGGCCGGACGCTCTCCAGTGTCGAGAATGCCGACGCACGGCGCGTCGGCCGTCCTCGTCCGACTAAGGGCGAGATCGGGCTCCGCCTGTTGGGATCGGGCCTTGTCATCGCCAGCCGCTATCCGGTGACAGGCGCGGAGATGGATGCCTACTCGCGAAAGACCTGTGCGGGGTTCGACTGCCTGTCGAACAAAGGCGTGCAACTGGTGCGGCTAGCCATTCCCGGCGTCCCCGTGCCGATCGAGGTCGCCGCCACGCATATGAATTCTCAGCGGGCTTCAAAGGTTCGCGTCGAGCGCCACCTCGCCGCGCACCAGTTCCAGAGCGAGGAACTCGCCCGGTTTCTTGAGCGCCATCACCACCCCGCCTCGCCGCTGATCCTGGGCGGCGATTTCAACATGCGCCGCTCGCAGGAGCGCTTCACCGCTTTTCGCTCGCGCATAGCCTTCGATCAGGTTCATGAATATTGCGCGCCACCGGAGCGCTGCGATGTGCGCCTGTCATGGGACGGCGACGCGCCCTGGATGGACACGCAGGATTTGCAGTTCTTTGCGCCCGGCAAAGGGGTGGAAATCCGCCCCGAAAGAGTGGAGGCCATGTTTGACGGCTCGCCTGCCAGCCCGAAACTGTCAGACCATGACGGGTTTCGCGTCCAGTACCGCCTAAGCTGGAAGGCCGACTGATCTATTTCGCCGGTTTCTGGCGCAGCGCGGACGGGATCGGCAAAAGCTCCACTTTGCTGGTAGCGACATCGTAGATGGCGGGCACGACCTTGAGCGTGCCGGCCCGGACCCGCTCTTCGATCACAGGCGAGGCATTGATGAGGGTCGCGGCCTGTATCACCGCATTCTGGCGGGTCACGGCGATCGCGTTTCCGCCCTGTGTCATGTAGATCGCGGGCAGGATCGCCGGGAACAGCGCGCTGATCTGGCCGGGCACCGCCGGATTGTCCATCGCTGCCTTCACCGCCCCGCAGCTCGAATGGCCCATGACGAGGATCGCTTTCAGCCCCAGCACGGCGACGCCATATTCCAGGCTCGCGATAATCTCAGGCGTGGTGATGTTCCCGGCGACGCGGGTGACGAACAGGCGGCCGATCGGCTCGTCGAACACCATCTCCACCGGCACGCGCGAATCGGCGCAGGACAGGACGCCGACGATCGGCCATTGCCCCTCTGCTGCCTTCGCGCGGATGATCGCCATGTCCTTGAGATGCGCGACAGGCGCGCCGCTGACGAAGCGGGCATTGCCGTCCATGATCTCCTTGATCGCAAGATCCGGCGTCGTGGTCGCGTCCGGTGACGCGGGCGCTTCCGCCGCCTGGGCATGTCCTGTAAGCCCAATCGCGGCCCCGACTGCAGCCATCCCGCGCATCACCTGGCGCCGCGACGGATCGGACGGCGTATAGAAGTATCGGGTGCGTTCGGGCATGGGGCGGTTCTCGCTCCGGTGGCAACGATAGCGCTTCTACCATCGCGTATCTCAGCCTCAAAGCTATCGCGCCTAAAAAATCAATCCGGCATTTGCGCCGAGCATGACCCCGGCGGGTGCGAGCGCAACACGGCCCGGAAGTTTGGCACAACTGTAATTCGACCAAGCCCATTCGCTCCGAAATAGCTTTTGCAGGCGTCAATGGCCGACCTTGGCAAAAGTCGACGTTGCGCCATCGCGAGCCGGGGCGAAACTCAGTCCAGCTCCACTGTCAGGGCGCCAGGTCAGCGACGTTCAGGCGAACGCCGTCGTACTGCGCATGCCCCGAGGAGAGACGCGCGCCGGTCGCATCCTTTTCAAAGACGATCTTCGAGGGGAGCGGATTCCCCAGCGCGCCAAAGGTGATCTTCAGCTTCATCTCGCCACGGTGAGTACCCTTGACCGTCAGATCGGCCACATAGGTGGAGTTGCTCGCGGGATTGGCCTGCAGAGTCTCGCGCCCTTGGTAGATGGCGCCGTCGCCATCGTCAAAATCGTAGTACGCCTTCTCGATGCGACCATCCTGCTGGCGACGGTAGGTGATGTAGCCTGCGGCTTTGCCGTAGACCTTCACGTTCTGCTCACGACTCGCCTTGGCAAAAGCGGGGGCCATGTCGGACCGGAAGGGCTTGTAAGCTTCGGCCACGCGGAACGGGCGCGGCGTCACCACCGCCGCAGGCTTGCGTTCAGGCAGTGCGACCTGACGAATGCGCAGCTTGCCAGTGCCGCGCTGTCCTTCAATCCAGATGCCGCGTGTGCCCTGCGGGTTCCACGACATCGGCGAATGAAACACCCAGTCGGGCTCGGTGCTGAGGTTCAGGCCGAGATACTCGGGCTGCCTTTCGGATTCGGCGATGTCGATCAGGGCAGGACCGACATTTCCTTCGCGCGCACCTCGCACTCCGGTGACCGCGTAAGTATACGCGAACATGCCCAGACCCATGTTGAGAGCGCCGGGGTAGGGGCGCGGCACCAGGCCCAGGATTGCAGGATCGGTCTTTGGCGAGAAGCGCGTTGTCATCGTCAGGCCCAGGCGCTCGTCGGGCGAGAATATCGTCGTTTCGGTATAGCCCGGCGTATCGGTGACCGGGCGGAGCGCGTTGGACGCAAGGTCCTGCACCACCGAGTCCGGCGTGTCCCGGCGGCCCGCTCCTACCAGCGAAATCGCAGTCCCGCCTTGCACAAACTGCTTGACCTCGCCTCCCCCCACCGGACGCGGGATCACGCCGTCTGCGTGGCGCGGGTCGGGAGCAAAGGGATCAAGCGTGCTGATGATGCGCGGGTTCTCGATCGTGTAGACGTCCGCGGTACGGCGCAGTTCGCCGACGAAAGCGAGGGCGGAGAAGTTGGCGAACAGCGTGGTCCAGGCGACGTGGCGGTTATCCGGCGAAACGATGACCTCCGACCAGCGATGCGCCACGTGATCGCCCACGGCGAGACCATCGGGATAGCGCACCGGGACCAGCTGCGAGCGCGTGCAGCGCTCCAGATCGGGCAGGCACTCCAGGATGAAGTCGCCAAGGTGAATGCGCCGGTTGTCGGCGAACACCATGAAGCGGATTCCGTTGTCCTTGGCGCGCACCGGAACCTGGCCAGCGAAGACCGGAAGCATATTGCGGCCGTCCTCGTCGATCAGCGCGAGCTTCAGGTCGCGCTCATCCTTGTCGCCCGGCGCGGCATAAGAGATCAGAACTCTTCCGCGAGGCGTGTAGGTCGCGGAGCGGAGCATGATCTTGCCATCGAGGGGCACGGTCATGATGTCGACGCGTCCGAACCCCGCCATTTCACGGCTGACCTGCGCATCGGCTGGGATCACCAGCGTTGATGCTGCCATCAACGCCAACGCTGCTGCCGTTCCACTTCGACGCACCAGACAGGCCATACCACTTCTCCAGATCATTCAATCCTTGAACTAATGCTTTTAACCTGCCGGTCAAGCTGACTGCCGGTTCGGCCGGCACTCGGCCCACGAACAAAGCTGGACCGGGATCGACATGGCAGCCGGTTGACGATTGACAAAGTTCGCTGTTTGACCAAGACCGAAATCAGGTAAGACCAATACGATTAGGGAGGGAAGAATGAAGCGTCTCTTGTGCGTTCTGTTGTGCTCGTCGGGCTTGGGCGGCGCCGGTGCTCCCGCCATCGCGCAGGAAGCGGGCAGCGCCACCACCACCAACGAGACCGAAACCATCATCGTCCAGGCGCGACGCCGCGACGAAGACGTGCAGGACGTCCCTGCCGTCATCGACACGGTCACGTCCGAGCAGATCGGTAAGCTGAACCTGCGCGACTTTCGAGAGGTCGCCACCATCGTTCCCGGTCTGCAGCTCACCACCGAGGCGAACGGCGTGGGCGGCAACGCGCGCCTGCGCGGCGTCAACTTCGACGTCAACGCAAGCGGCAACAATCCGACCGTTGAATTTTATTTCAACGATGCGCCGATCACTGCCGGCGTGATCCTGCAGCAACTCTATGATGTGGGCCAGATCGAGGTCCAGCGTGGTCCTCAGGGCACTCTGCGCGGGCGCGCCGCGCCTTCCGGCTCGATCACCGTCGGCGCCAGGAAGCCGAACCTCTACGATTTCGGCGGCTTTGTCGACATGACCGCCAATGACATCGGCACGCAGAACTACAAGGGCGCGCTGAACATCCCGCTGATCGAAGGCATCGCGGCCATCCGCGTCGCGGGCGTCTACGACGAGAACGAGGTGGATCGTGTCAGGCCGCTCAACGGTGCCCGCGATCCCCAGTCGCGCACTGCAAGTGGCAGAATCTCGGCCCTGCTGCAGCCTACTGACTGGTTGAAGCTGGAGGGCGTGTATCAGCGCCTGGATCGCCGCGCCTATACCTACGATCAGGTCGCGTCGTTCAGCGAGAGCAATCCCGCAGCCCCGGCCAGCCCCGTCTACATCGACAGCGACGATCGGCGTGCGGTGCAGGAGAGCGCGCGGCCGATCCGGCAGGTCTACGACATCTACAACTGGCGGGCAGAGGGATCGGCGCTGGGTCAGGTCCTGATCTACCAGGGTCAGCACTACACGCAGAAGGTCAGCTCGACCGCGAACATCGACCTTGCCAACCTGTTCCCGGGCGACGTGAACCAGGTCACCAACTCGAGGCCGAAATCGACCTCTCACGAAGTTCGTCTTCAGAACCAGGATAGAGTGGCCGGCTTCTTCGATTACGTGATCGGCTTCTTCGACAACAGGAACGATGCTCCCACCCGGTTGACCTCGCCCACGATCGTCGGCCTGCGCACGGGCGCGACCACCGGACGCATCATCCAGACCGTCAATTCCAATATCGAGCGCCAGGGCGAAAGCCATGAGCGCTCCTTCTTTGGCAACCTAACCGCGCATCTCGGCACTGGGACCGAAATTTCGGGTGGACTTCGCCATATCGACTACAGCTCGGATGGCGCGCTGCTTGTCAACGGCGCCGTGATCGCCACGGACGCGCAGGATGCCAAGAAGTGGATCTATGCGGCTTCGGTGAAGCACAACTTCAACCGTGATCTGATGGTCTATGCGAGCACCGGCAGCTCCTGGCGTCCGGGGATCGTCACCGTAGGCGACTTCAGCCTGCGCCGCTCGGCGTTGCAGGAAAGCTTCCTGAATCTGCCGGCGGAGACGTCCAAGTCGTACGAGATCGGCGTCAAGAGCACTTTGATGGGCGGCCGCCTGCGGGCGAATGTCTCGGGCTTCCACCAGAAGTTCAAGAACTATCCGTTCCGCACCGGCGGGCAAGGCGTGTACTACGTCAACTACACGCAGGTCGCAGGGCTCGGCGTGGTGCCGAACGTCACGCAGTTCAACTTCGTGAGCGCCGTTCCGGTGGAAGTGAATGGCATCGAGGGTGAGCTTTCGTTCGACCTGATGGAGGGCCTGAGCGTCAACGCTGTCGCCAGCTACGCACTCGGCAAGATCAAGGGCGGCAACATCCCGTGCAACGACCTGAACGGAGATGGCGTGCCGGATACGATCACCTCGGCGCCGACATTGGCGCAGCTCCAGGCGGCAGTGGGCGCCAACAACATCGCTGGCTGCCAGGTCTCGCAGCGTGCAGGTTTCACCCCGCCGTTCAGCGCCACGCTGAGCAGTGAATATCAGTTCGGCGTCAGCGATCGGGTGAACGCCTATCTGCGCGGGCTGCTGAACTTCAACGGCAACTCGCGGACCGATCCTGGCAACCCGTTCGATGATACGAAGAACTATGGCCTTGTGAACCTCTACACCGGCATCCGCGACCCGGAGGGTGCGTGGGAAGTGGCGCTATTCGCCAAGAATCTGTTCGACACGACCAGGGTGCTGTCGCAGACCAATCCGCAGTTCACCGCTTATCGCAACGCGGCGGCGGGCGGTGCTGCGGCGACGTATACCGGCACCTACGTCGGCATCACCACGACTGCACCACGCGAGTTCGGCATCAACGTGCGCTACGCTTTCGGGTCGCGCTGAGCGGAGCAAGCGAGGATAAAAAAGTTGGCGGGAGGTCCATGACCTCCCGCTATTCTTCGTGTTACTTCCCAACCTTGGCGAGGTCCGCGTCAATCGCCGCAAGCTTTGCATCAGTCAGCGCGTCGCCTGCGTAGCTCTGCAGCGAGCGCAGGGTCATGCCGCGGGCCATCTCGATATTGGAATTGGCAATCAGGTCGGGCACGTGCTTCTGCAGCACCGCCTTGGTCGCCGGATTGTCCAGCAGGTCGCCCAGCGTGCTGACGGCCGAGGAGTAGGCGGCACCGGAGGCCGGAGCGCTGGCAGTGGGCGTAGGCGCCGCGGCCGGGCTAGCTGGTGCGGGTTGCGCAATGGCGGGGAGCGCCAGCAGCGCACCGGCTGCAAGAACGCTCGCAGAGATCATGGTCTTCACATCACTCTCCTCATTGTGTCGCGACATGCGACGCTTGAAAAAGGCTCAGGCCGCGAGAGTGGTCGCCAGGACGGCGCGGTCCTCCGTGCTCGGGCGCCACGGACCGCCGATCAGGCCCTCGCTGCCCTAGCTCATGCCGGCCATCTCGGTCAGCATCTGCGCGCGGAACAGCTCGGCGTCGGCGGCCGAGTTGGTGCCGGCCTGCACCCGCGCGAACAGTGTCTCCGCCTTGGCAGTCGCGAGGTCGGCGGTGAGGGCGGTGGGGTGGCCGTGATCGGTCGAGGTCGAGCCCATTTGCTGGAAGAACGCGCGACGCTGGCGATGCGCGGCGAGGTAGCCGCGCCAAGTGCGGCAATCCTCGTGGCTCAGCGCCGAGAAGGCGGCAGAGATTGGCCTGGAAGCCCTCGAACTCGGGGTCGATCACCGGGTCTGGGCGGTAGACGGTGAGCACGCGGCCCGACCAGCCGCTGTGGCGGATCGCCTGGTGGTGCGCCAGCGTACTTTCGGTGGTGGTGAGCACTTCGATGCCGAAGCGGTCGAACAATGCGCGCGGACGGAACTCGGGGAGGCCCAGGGCGGCTGTGATGGTTTCGTAGTACAGGCGCGCGCTATCGGCCTCAAGCCTGACAGGGTTTGCGAAAATTTCGGCGAAGACCCAGCCTAGCCACATGCGCGAAGGCTTGCCGCGGAACAGGTGGTAGTGGCTCGCGAACAGCTGCCACGCCTCGCGCGGATCGGCGTCCGAGCCGATGCCGAGGTCTTCCATGGCGATGCCTTGCGAATAGAGCATCCGCAGCACGTAGTGGTCGGGCTTCAAGAGCAGCTCGGCCGCGTTCTCGAAAGCCTCGTCACGTGAGAACCAAGAGGGGTCGGTGTGCCCATGCGGACTGATAATCGGCAGGTTGCGCACGTGCCCATAGAGTTCGCGAGCGATGGCCCGGGTCCGCTCAGTGGCCGGGAACAGGCGATCGTCGTGCAGATGCAGGGGCTGTGCGGGCAAAAAGGTTGTTTCCGTTCTGGCGTCTAGGCGACTTTACCGAACCGCCGACGCGTCGCGGCGACCGAGTTGCGGGCCTCGGCAATGGCCTTTTCCTCGACGGCGAACAGCAGGTGCTGAATCACCGCCTCCATGTGGCTGCGCATCGCGGTGCGAGCGCGGACCGGGTCGCGCGTTCGCAGCGCCTCTACCACAGCGGTGTGCTCCTCAATCACGGGGAGCACGTGCGCGGTGCGCGCCTGCTCCAGCAGCAGCCGGCACTCGGGCGATTCCCAGCGCTGACGCCACAGATCCTCGATCGTGCGCTCGATCGCGGCGTTACGGGTAGCGCGCGCGATCGTCATGTGGAAGGCCATGTCGGCGTTCTCCTCTGCCTTCTGGCTCTCGTTCTGCGACTGGATGGCAGCGACGAGGTCTTCCAGCTGGGCGATCTCGTCGTCAGTGATCTGCACCGCGGCGAGCGCCGCTGCCTCGCCTTCAAACACCAGCCGCGCCTCGAGCAGCTCGAACGGGCTGACACTGAAGCGTGGCGCGTCGCTCTCGCCCGGCAACCGCACCACGAAGGTGCCCGCGCCGATCCGCACTTCTATGAGACCTAGCACTTCGAGCGCGAGCATCGCCTCGCGGATCACCGGTCGGCTGACGCCCATGCGCAAGGCCAGGTCGCGCTCGGCCGGCATCTTGTCGCCCACACCGTAGGTGCCGGACTGCAGCTCCTCGATCAGGGTGCGCGCGATGTTCTTGTAGAGGCGGTTCTCGTCAGGGCCGAGCAGCGCAAGCTCGTTTGCAGCGTTGAGGCTTCTGATCGACATCGACATGCACCTTTCTATTGCGGTCCTACCACTTTCTTGCAAGTGGTAATGACACTCCGGCGCGCACGCCGGCGACTAGGGAAGAGGTTCATTCGAAGCATGAAAATCGTGGCCGCGAAAGTCATCGTCTGCAGCCCGGGCCGCAATTTCGTGACATTGAAGATCGAAACCGACCAGGGCGTCTACGGCATCGGCGACGCCACCCTCAACGGGCGCGAGCTGGCGGTGGTCTCCTATCTCGAAGATCACGTCATTCCGTGCCTGATCGGCATGGACCCGCAGCGGATCGAAGACATTTGGCAGTACTTCTACCGCGGCGCCTATTGGCGGCGTGGACCGGTGACAATGCGCGCGATCGCCGCGGTCGACGTTGCCTTGTGGGACATCAAGGCCAAGCTGGCGGACATGCCGCTCTACCAGCTGCTCGGCGGACGCAGCCGGGACGGGGTGATGGTCTATGGCCATGCCAACGGCTCGGACATCGCCGAGACTGTCGAGGCGGTCGGCAACTACATCGACCTTGGCTACAAGGCGATCCGCGCGCAGACCGGCGTGCCCGGGATCAAGGACGCCTACGGCGTGGGCCGCGGCAAGCTCTACTACGAGCCCGCCGACGCCGACCTGCCCAGCGTCACCGGCTGGGACACCGCCAAGGCGCTGAACTACGTGCCCAGGCTGTTCGAGACGCTGCGCGACACTTACGGCTACGACCATCACCTGCTGCACGACGGCCACCACCGCTACACCCCCAACGAGGCGGCAATCCTGGGCAAGGCGCTGGAGCCGTTCCGCCTGTTCTGGTTCGAGGACTGCACCCCGGCCGAGAACCAGGAGGCATTCCGCCACGTCCGTCAGCACACCACCACGCCGCTCGCGGTGGGTGAGATCTTCAACACCGTGTGGGACGCCCGGGAACTGATCCAGAACCAGCTGATCGACTACATCCGCGCGACGATCGTCGGCGCCGGCGGCCTCACCCACTTGCGCCGCCTCGCCGATCTCGCGAGCCTCTACCAGATCCGCACCGGCTGCCATGGCGCCACCGACCTTTCGCCGGTGACGATGGGCACCGCGCTGCACTTCGACACTTGGGTGCCCAATTTCGGCATCCAGGAATATATGCGCCACACCGAGGAGACCGACGCGGTCTTTCCGCACGACTACCGTTTCGAGAAGGGCGAACTGTTCTGCGGCGAGACTCCGGGCCACGGTGTCGACATCGATGAGGCGCTGGCGGCAAAGTACCCCTACAAGCGCGCCTACCTTCCCGTCGCTCGCCTGAACGACGGTACGATGTGGAACTGGTGACCGCGTGACGAACGCTGTCATCGTCATTGGCGAAGGCATGATCGAGGTCGCCGAGCGGCCCGAAAGCGGCTGGCACCTGGGCTACGGCGGCGACACGCTGAACACCGCGATCCACCTGGCGCGCAGCGGGCTGGCGGTGCGCTTCGCCAGTGCGATCGGTAGCGACCCGCTGAGCGCGCGGTTGCGGTCGGATTGGGAAGCGGCGGGCCTCGACTGCTCGCTGGTGCTGGCCGATCCGGTGCGCGAGCCAGGGCTCTACGCGATCACCCGCGATGCCGAGGGCGAGCGCAATTTCGCCTACTGGCGCGGGCAGAGCGCGGCCCGGCACTTGTTCGAGCATCCTGACAGCACGCGACTGGCCGAAGAAGCGGGCAGGGCGGAGCTGCTGTGTTTCTCGCTCATCAGCCTGGCGGTGCTGCCGGACGCGGGGCGCGAGGCGCTGCTGGACATCGCCGCGCAAGTGCGGGCGCAGGGTGGCCGGGTGGCGTTCGACGGGAACTATCGGCCGCGCCTATGGTCGTCTGCCGAACAGGCCGAGACGTGGCGCACCCGCGCCGCCGGCGTGGCCGACATCGGCCTGCCGACGCTGAGTGACGAGACGATGCTGAGCGGCCTGGAAACGGCCGACGCGGTCGCCTCTACCTGGGAGCAGGCGGGTTGCGGCGAGGTAGTGGTCAAGTTGGGCGCAGACGGGTGCCGCATGCGCGACGGCAGGATCGCGCCGGTCCCGCGCAAGCTGCGCGCGTTCGACACCAGCGGCGCAGGCGACGCGTTCAACGGCGGCTATCTCTCCGGCCGTATGCGCGGCCTCGATCCGGCCGCGGCGGCGGCCCGCGGGCAGGCGCTGGCGGGCTGGGTCGTCATGCGGGCGGGTGCGATCCCGCCGCGCGACGACGAGGCGCCTTACTGAGCGCTTACCCGGCGGCGCAGCAGCCACCACAGCGCCGCCGCGCCGAGCACGTCGAGCCCGGACAGCGCCACGAACAGCGGGTTGTAGCCGTAGACCTCGGCGCTTTGACCAATCAGGAAAGTGAACAGCATCCCGCCGATCCAGGCGACGGTGCCCGCCATGCCGCTGGCGGTGGCGACGGTGCGGCCGTCGAACACGTCCGAGCACAAGGTGATCAGCGCCCCGTTCAGCATCTGGTGCGCGAAGCCGCCGACGCAGAACAGCGCGATGGCGAGACCCGGCGATCCGGCGAGACCGATGCAGGCAGGGCCGACCATGCACAGCGCGCCGACCGTCATCGTGATCTTGCGCGAATCCAGCGTTCCGACGCCGCGCCGCATCAGGATCGGAGGCAGCAGGCCGGCGGTCAGCGAGCCGACGTCGGCCGCCAGGAACGGCAGCCAGGCCCACAGCGCGATGGCCTTGAGATCGAGGTTCCACACCGCCACGAGGTAGAGCGGGATGAAGAAGTTGAACGTCTGCCACGCCGGCTCGGCCAGGAAGCGGGGCAAGGCGATGGCCCAGAAGCTGCGCGAGCGCAGCAGCGCAGTGCGCGAGGCGGGCGGGTCGGACGGCGGCTCGCCGCGGTGCTGGGCGATGTGGGCGCGCTCCTCGTCGCCCAGGCGCGGGTGCTCGGCCGGGGTGCGGTAGCCGAACCACCACAGCAGGGCCCAGGCGACGCTGAGCCCGCCAGTAACCAGGAAGGCAGACTGCCAGCCGTAGCTGAGGATGCAGAACACCACCAGCGGCGGCGCGACCATGTTGCCGACGCTGGTGCCCATCTGGAAGGCGCTGGTCGCCAGCGGCCGCTCGCTGGCGGGGAACCACTCCGATACCGCCTTGGTGCCCGCCGGGATCGCCGCGGCCTCGGTGGCGCCCAGCAGGCCGCGGAACAGCGCGAGGCTCTGCCAGCCGGTGGCCAGGCCATGCGCCATGTTCGACAGCGCCCAGCCCATCGCGAAGATGAAGAACCCCAGCCGCGTGCCCAGCGCATCGAGCACCGCGCCCGCGACCGTCTGCATCACCGTGTAGGCCGCCTGGAACACCAGCACGACCCAGCTGTACTGCTCGGTCGTCATGCCGAACTCGGCCTTGATCGTCGGCGCCGCCACCGACAGCGTCGAGCGCGCCAGGTAGTTCAGGATCGTGCCGAGCGTGACCAGCGCGATGATCCACCAGCGCAAGTGACCGCGCGTCTTCATGCCCGATCTCCACGCACGTTGTGCAGGAAGCGGCTGGCGTTCGCCGCCGCGGTCATGCCGTCGGCCGGGGTGTCGACCTCAACGTAGCCAATCGCGTCGGTCACGCGGTCAAGGCGCGGCAGCAGCGCCGCATAGTCGAGCCGGCCGGCGCCTGGCTCGACCAATTGCCTCATGCGGTCGGCGCCGCGGCTGGGATCGACATCCTTGAGGTGCAGCGACACCACCCGCGCTCCCAGCCGGGTCACCAGGGCGAGCGGATCGACGCCCCCGACCCAAGCCCAGGCCAGGTCGATCTCGAACGCCACCTGCGCGGGCGAGAAGGCGGCGGCGATTAGGTCGAGCGGGGTCTCGCCTTCGAGCGGAGCATGGTCCCACCAGTGGTTGTGATAGGCGAGCGTCAGGCCATGGTCCTGCGCTATCCGTGCCATCGTGCCGAGTTCGGGCAGCCAGGCGTCGAACGCCGCGCGCGTGGTCTGGCCGAGGGCGGGGCCACGGAAGAAGACCGGCGCGGCGGAATAGGCGATGATGCTTGCGCCGATGGCCTGCGCATCTCGTGCCTGCTCTGCGAAGCTGCGGCCGTAGCCGTAGCGAACGACGCCGACCGCCAGCCCTGCATCGTGCACGAGCCTGGCCTTTTCAGCCGGTGGCAGCTCAGGCGCCGCGCTCTTGCCGTAACCGGCAAGGCGGAAGCCGAAATGCGTGTAGCCCATCGCCGCGACAGCGCGCAGCGTCGCCGGGTAGTCGCGCGACAGGGCGGACATCACGGTCAGGTCGGCAAGGCCCAGCGGCCGGGAGCTATGGCGTCGCCCCGGCACGGTGGTGCACGAGGCCAAGCCGGCAGCTCCTGCCACAAGCGTGCCGAGCGCGGCGCGCCGCGCAATCGCGTGCCTCACCGGGTGATCTCGATGGCGCCGAGCGAGGCCTTGCCGCCGGTGCTCTTGAAATCGAGCATCAGCCCGTCCGTGCCGACCTTCACCGGGAAACTGCGGATCACTTCGCGCAAGGGACCGCCGGCCGCCTGGCCGATGTTCAGCCCCTCGATCGCCGTGGCGCCGTTGGCGGTGACGGTGAGGGCCTGGTTGGCGGTGCCGCCCGGGCGCGGCTCGAACAGGTGGAGCGTGACGGTCCACGTGCCCGCGGGCGCTGGAATGCGGTAGCTGAAGGCCTCGCCCTCGCGCCAGTACTCGAAGAGTTCGGGCGTGGCGGTCTCGACCTTGCGCAAGGGGCCGAGCGAGCGGCCGCCGAAGCCGACGAGGTTGAGGATCACCGGCGTCCCTCCGGTGACGAAGGTGTCCGATCCGAAGCGATGCCCGGCCAGTTCCCGGCCGCCGAGGTTGCCGGCATCGATGCGGATGCCGGCGTTCGCGGCAGGGCCGGTCCAGGTCGCGGTGTCGCGCAAGGTGCGCGCGCCGGTGCGGCTGGTCACCACCGCCTTGTTCGCGCCGGGCTTCAGGGCCACGCCCTTCCACTCGCACACGAAGTTGACGCAAAGCGTGTCGCCCAGCTTGCGACCGTTGAAGGTGAGCGTCGCGCTGGGCGCGTTGGCGTAGGCCTTCACGTCCATGACCGGGTAGGCGCGCTGGACGTAGTGCTTGCCGGCCAGGTGCAGCGCGGGCGTCTCGCCCCAGGCCGCCTGGTAGTACCAGAACGGGTCCTTGCGCACCTTGCGGTCGGCGGTGACGAGGCCCTTGTCGTTAAGGTCGACCGAGTCGCCTTCGTCGCGAAAGTCGCTGGCGAAGTCGAACATTGCCCACACCCAACTGGCGAAGACTTGGTTGCGCGCGGCGATCACCGGCCAGGTCTGCTCGTGCAGCCAGGCCGCGTATTCCTCGGGATGCGGGCGGCCGACGAAGTTGACGAAGCCGGAGCGCACGTCGTCGCTGTGCTGCGTCACCGCGCCGCCGCCGCCGTATTCGCTGATCGAGAGGGGCAGGGCGGGATGGTCGGCGTGCAGCTTGTCGAGCGCGGCGCCGAGCTGCGCGGCCATCTCCAGCGGCTTGGGGTAGTACCAGCCGAAGTAGCGGTTGTAGCCGACGAGGTCGGTGGTTCCGACGACCTTCTCGCCGGCGGTCTGGATCATGCCGACGCCTTCGCAGCAGTCGGCCATCGTCGTCGGGCGGTCCGGGTCTTCCTGGTGCGCGACCGCGTTCAGCCGCTGGAGCAGCGCCAACGGCTTGGGCGGCGCGCCCTTCTGGCCGAAGCCCTTGGCGGAATCGACTTCGTTGCCGACGGACCACATCATAATTGAGGGGTGGTTGTAGTTCTGGCGGATCTGCTCGCGCAGCTGCTCCTCGGCGTTGGCCCAGAGCGCGTCGCTGCCCTTGTCGCTGGTGAGCGAGGGCGTGGTGACGTAGGGCAGCTCGGCCCAGACCACCATGCCGGCCTTGTCCGCCAGCTCGGTCCACTGGTCGGCATGCTGGTAGTGCGCCTGGCGCACGGTGTTCGCGCCGAGCTCCTCGATCAGCGCCATGTCCTGCGCATGCTGCGCCGGCGTCAGCGCCCAGCCGGAGCCGAGCGCGTCCTGGTGCCGCGAGACGCCGTGCAGCTTCACGTGCTGGCCGTTGAGGAAGAAGCCCTTGTCGGCATCGAAACGGAAGGTGCGCAGACCGAGCGGCTGGTCGACCCGGTCGATCACCCGGCCGGTGTCGGTCAGTTCGGCGGTGACCGTGTAGAGGTACGGGTCGCGGCGGCCGTTCCACAGATGCGGCTTGGGCAGCGTCACGCGACCGATGGCCTCGCTGGCGCCGGGAGCGAGCTGCACCGGCTGCTCCTCGCGCGCGACGGTCTTGCCGGCGGCGTCGGTCACGCGGGTGACGAGGCGCAGCGGCTGCGCGCTGCTGCCCAGGTTGCGCAGGCGGGTGCGGACCTCGACCAGGGCGCGATCGGCGGTGATCTCGGTGGCGCGGGCGTAGACGCCGGGACCGCCGTGGTCGAGCGGGTCGATCGAGGCTGCCGGCAGCTGCAGCAGCGCGACATCGCGGTAGATGCCGCCGTGCACGAAGAAGTCGCCCGACAGCGGGATCACCTCCGCGGTGGCGCTGCCCGCCTCGACCTTCGAGTTGTCGGCGCGGACCACCACGGTGTTGACCTGTCCGGGCCTCCAGACGGAGGTGACGTCTATCCGGAAGCGGCCGAAGGCGCCCTTGTGGGTGCCGACATGGCTGCCGTTGACCCACACGTCGGCGATCTTCGACACCGCCGCGAAGTCGAGGTACTGGCGCAGGCCCGCGGCGACCGCGGGCGCCTTGTAGGCGAGGCGGTACCAGCCGTGGCCTTGCCGGTTGTTGCTGTCAGGCCCGCGCTGGGTGCGGTAGCCGCCGATGCGGTTCCATGAGTGCGGCAGGGCGACCTGGTCCCAGCCGCTGTCGTCGAAGTCGGCGCGCGAGGCGTCGGCCTGGACGTTGCCGAAGTGGAAGCGCCAGCCCTGCAGCAGCGGATGCACGTCGCGCGTCGCGGCTGGCGTGGCGGGCGAGCGTCGTTCGGCGGCAGTGGCCGGAACGGAGAGCGCGGTGCCGGTCATGAACAAGGCCGCAATCGCCATAGGTCGCCGCATGTGCATCTCTCCGCCTTCCGCTTTTGTGTGTTCAGACCAACGTGCCGTAAGTGGATTGACCTTTAAAGGCCAGCAGGAATCGGAAAGTTGCCTGTGAGGCCGATCCCGGTTGCCATTCGTTCAGCTTATGAACTATACAGCAGCCCGGCATTCGGAAGAGGTGGTCGCGTGGTCAAGGCTTGGATTAACGGAGAGCAGCTGCTCTCGCTGTGGCTGGTGCTGTTCGTGATCGCCGGCATCGGCGCCGGCGTGGTCAGCGGCTTCTTCAAGGCGCGCAAGATCCAGCCCAACGGCTTCAAGTGGAAGATCTTCCGCAACGAGGCGCTGTTCGCGGTGATCACCTTCGCGGTGAGCGGCGTGGTGCTCGGCTTCATCCGCAAGTGGATGGAATCGCGCGGCTGGATCAGCTTCAACAGCGCCCCGGCGATGTGGTGGCAGGTCGCGCTGGAGTTCGCGGCCTACTTCTTCCTGTTCGACACCTACTTCTACTGGCTCCATCGCTGGATGCACAAGGAGCCGGTCTACAGCTGGGTGCACAAGCTGCACCACAAGTCGACCTCGCCTAACATGCTCACGACGTTCTCGGTCAACCCGCTGGAGTCGCTGATCAACGGCGGCTTCCTGTCGCTGTTCGTGGCGGTGTTCACCATCCACGACGCGACGATGGCACTGATCGTACCGACCAACATCCTGATGGGCCTCTACGTCCACTCGGGATACGAGTTTCTGCCGCGCTGGTGGAACAAAAGCTGGGCCAGCAAGTGGTTCATCTCGGCCACTTTCCACGACCAGCACCATCGCTTCTTCACCGGCAACTTCGGCGGCTACACCACGATCTGGGACCGGCTGTGCGGCACCATGCGGCCCAAGTTCGAGGCCGACTTCGACAAGGTCACGGCTCGCAGGGACGCAACTGCCGTCCCCACGAACCTGAAGCCGACCGCCTGACGCTCGCCCGTTCAAAGCTTGCGTTGCGAAACTCACCATTGACGCAGAGCTGTTCTTTGGTGGTAAGACCACGTTGAGAAAAGCGATGGCGTCCAGTGTGCTTATGGCATGCGGGTGCAGGCGCCATCGACGGGTCAGGGTGAGAGAGGCATTATGCAGCGCAGGCAGTTCATCCAGGCTGGCGGAATGCTGGCAGCGGCGGCGACGCTCCCCCGTCCGGCCTGGGCGCTCGCGCCCGAACGCGTGCCGGTGACGATCCATGCCCGCGAGGTGACCGGCAGCCTGGCGCACGTCTGGGAAGAGTCGGCCGGCTCGGATCGCGCCGCAATCACTCTGCGCGAGCGCTGGCGGCAGGACCTCGACCGCTGGGTCGATGAGGTCGGCCTCAAGCGCGTGCGCTTCCATGGCATCCTCAACGATGAACTGGGCGTCTACGCACCCTCGATCCTCAACCGCGGCAAGCCCAAGCCCAACTTCCAGAACGTGTTCGAAGTCTACGACGGGCTGATCGCGCGTGGCGTCTCGCCCTACGTCGAAGTCGGCTTCATGCCGCAGGCGCTCGCTTCAGGGACGGCGGCCTTCGGGTTCTACAAAGGCAACATCACCCCGCCCCAGTCGCTGGACGACTGGGCCGGGTTCCTGCGCACTTGGGTCTCCGCGCTGGCAAACCGCTATGGCATCGCCGCGGTCCGCACCTGGCCGTTCGAGATCTGGAACGAGCCCAATTTGCCCTTTTTCTGGACCGGCAACCAGCAGCAGTACTTCGACCTCTACAAGGCCGCGGCCGTCGCTATCAAGCAGGTCGACGCCGCCATCCCGGTAGGCGGCCCCTCAACGTCGGGCGGCGCCTGGATCAAGGAGTTCGCCGGCTTCTGCACGCAGAACAATGCGCCGCTCGATTTCTTCGGCACCCATGCCTACGCCGGATCGGTGGAGAAGCAGGTCGCCGACGTCAACGAGGCGATCCCGAACACCGTTGCGCAAGTGCGCCAGGCGATCGAAGCTTCGGGCCATGCCGGCAAGCCGCTGTGGCTGTCGGAATGGTCGTCCGACAGCCCGGCGATGATCGCGCATGTCGTCAAGGAGTGCCTGCCCAGCTTGCAGGCAATGTCGCACTGGACTCTCTCGGGCACGTACGAGGAACTCGGTGTGTTCGACACCGTGCTGCGCGAGGGCGACAACGGCTGGCCGGCGATGTACCGCGGCATCGCACGGCCGAGCTTCAACACCTACAAGCTGCTGCATGCGCTCGGCACCGAGCGGCTGCGTACCGACGGGCCGGCGCTTGCCACCAAGGGCCGGAAGCTGGGCGTCAGCGCGCTGGTGTGGAACCTGGCAGTGGCGGCGCAGGCTGCGGGGCTGCCGACCTCCAGCACCGAACGCAAGGTGACCGGCACCCCCAAGACGTTTGACGTGCAGTTCGCCGGGCTGAAGCCGGGCACGGCGGCGCAAGTGCGGTTCGTCGACCAGGAGCGCGCATCCCCGATGCCGGCCTGGCGCGCGATGGGCTCGCCGCAGTACCTGAAGCCGGAGCAGGTCGCGCAGCTGCGCGCGGCGGCCGACATCGCGCCGCCGGTGCGCATGCGGCTGGACGCGCGCTCCACGCTCTCGCTCGAGCTGCCGCCCGAAGGCGTCGCCCTAATCGAGTGCGCCTGATGATAAAAGCAGGGGGATCCCACATGACTGTCGCCGCCCACCGTCCTTTCCGCTCGGCGCTGCTGCTCGCCGGCGCGCTGGGTGCGTTGTCCGCTCCTGTCGCCCACGCCGAGGCGCCGCAATCCGCGAGGGCGGCCATGACCAGCAAGACCTTGAACACCGCCGGCTATGCCGAGCAGGATACCCTGTTCGCCAAGCCCGTCATCGATGCCGACGAAGCGCGCGAGACCAGCGGCGTGCGCTACCGCTATGTCCATGGCGGCTTCGAGGGCACCGACACCAAGTTCGCCTTCTACTTTCCGGAGCAGTGGCAGGGCCGGTTCTTCCAGTACATCACCCCGGTGCCCGACAGCGAGACGCTCTCGGAAGGGCTGAAAGGTTCGGAGGACCGGATCGGCTCGGCCTTTGCTGCCGGCGCGTACTTCGTCGCCACCAACGGCGGTGGGCCCAAGGCGGCCGACCCGATGGCGGGCATGGACCCGACCATCGGCGCCTATCGCGCCAACGCCGCATCGGCCCGCTTCTCGCGCTTCGTTGCGGCGCAAGTCTATGGCGCGCGGCCGCATGTCTACGGCTATGCCTATGGCGGCAGCGGCGGCGCCTATCGCACTCTGGGCGGGCTGGAGAACACCAAGGGCGTGTGGGACGGAGCGGTGCCCTATGTGCTCGGCTCGCCGATGGCGATCCCCAACATGTTCACCGCGCGGCTCTATGCGATGCGGGTGATCGGCGACAAGCTGGACGGCGTGGTCGACGCGCTCGACGCCGGTGGCTCGGGCGATCCTTACGCGCATCTCGACGAGAGCCAGCGCGCGGCACTGCGCGAGGTGACGGCGATGGGCTTCCCGCCGCAGTCCTGGTACGCCTGGCGCACAATGGGTCCCCACGCCTTTGCCCTGCTGTTCGGCGGGATGCGGATGGCGGACAAAAGCTATTTTACCGATTTTTGGACCAAGCCGGGCTACGAGGGGCACGACCGTCCCGAGCGCTACGCGCAGGCGCGGGTGCAGCTGGCGACTTCGATCGCGCAAGTCGTGACCGCGGACGAGGCGGCCAAGGCCGGCTTGTCGCTGGACCGCTCGCCCGGGACCGCCAAAGGCACCGCGGACCTTGCCTGGCAGGCTATGGGTCTCGCCTCGGCCGGGCAGATGCCGGTGGCGGTGCGCCTCGCCCAGCGCCCGCCGGCTGGTGCGCTGCTGCTGTCCGACTTGGTGCTGCCCGACGGGCGCAAGCTGCTGTTGACCGACGTACGGGGCGATCTGGCGATCATCGGCATCAACGATCCGCGCGCGGTCGGCACGCTCAGGGCCGGGATGGCGGTCAAGCTCGACAACAGCGATATCCTCGCGGTGCAGCGCTATCACCTGCATCAGGTGCCGCCGAACGACGGGCAGTACCCGGTGTGGGACCAGTTCCGCGACGCGGCCGGCAAGCCGGTGTACCCGCAACGGCCGATGCTGCTCGGGCCGTTGTTCACCCGCGCTGCCGCCGGTGCGGTGCCAACCGGGAAGTTCGAGGGCAGGGTCATCCTTGTCGAGAACCTGTGGGATCGCGAGGCGCTGCCCTGGCAGGGTGACTGGTACCGCCGCCAGGTCGCTTCCGCCACCGGAGGCAACGCCGACACGCGGATGCGCCTATGGTACACCGACCGCGCGCTGCACGGCGACTCCGCGCAGCAGGACGATCCCGCGCGCGTGGTCTCGTACCTGGGCGTGCTGCAGCAGGCGCTGCGCGATCTCGCCGCCTGGGTGGAGGACGGCAAGGCGCCGCCCGCGACCACCGCATACCAGGTGGTCGACGGCCAGTTCTCCGTTCCGGCCGAGGCAAGCAAGCACGGCGGCGTCCAGCCGGTCGTAACGTTGACCGCCAACGGCGGCGCCGTGGCGCGGGTAAAGGCAGGGCAGGCGGTGCGCCTGAGCGGCTCGATCGCGGCGCCTCCGGGCACCGGCAAGATCGTAGCCGCCGAGTGGGACTTCGAAGGCGACGGCACTTACGACGGCCCGGCCGAAGTCCGCGCCGCCGCCAGCGTGCGGACCAGCGTGTCGCACGCATACGCCAAGCCCGGCACCTACTTCGCCGTTCTGCGCGGGGTTTCACAGCGCGAGGGCGATGTGAAGACGGCGTTCGGACGGATCGAGAACCTGGCGCGCGCCAGGATCGTGGTCGAGTGAGCCCGGCGGGTGCTTCAGTCGATGCGCTGGAACGCCCGCAACATGGCCGCGAACAGCGTGATCTCGTCGGCGGAGTAGCGGGCTAGGGCGATCTCGATCGTCCTGCTCAGCGTCCGGCGCACCGTGGTCGCGGCATCGCGGCCGGCGGGCGTGAGCGCGAGCCGCGACTGGCGGCGGTCCTGCCCCGCGGTGATCTCGACCAGCCCCGCGCTCCTGAGCCGGTTCAGCTCGGCGGTAACGAGGCTGCGGCCGATGTGCAGCACGGTGGCGAGGTCCTTGGGGAAGCGCACGCCGTTGCCGATCAGGCTGAGCATGAAGGCGCCTCGCGGACCCAGGTCGTACCGCTCGGTGATCTCGGTCCCCGCCGCAGTGACCGGCCGCGGGCCGAACGCCAGTCCGGCGGCGATCTCGCCCAGGATTTCGGGGGCGATGGCGCCGTCGTCCCAGTCGGGATTGTCGATGCCATGCGCCAGCACTTGTTCGAGAAGCTGCTTGCGCTCCGCTTCGTTCTCGTCTTCCTGCGCCGGGGTCATGAGCGTCTAGTTAGCAGCGAGCGATGCCCGGGCAAAGCCGGGCGCGTGATCCAGGGTCGCGGGTGTCGAGAGGACACGTCTGATCTCGGCAGGATGCCGCGAGCGCGACGAGCAGGATTCCCAACAACGTCGCCTTGGCACTTTAAGCCACTCTGTGAGCTGTCGAGCGGCTCGACATCATGATGCCTGCTTATTCACTCGACCATGTCGCTTGAGATTGGATTACGATCCTCTCATCGGCGTCATTGCATGAATTCACAAGATATCAGCTGGCCGTAAACTTGCTCGTGCGTCGTCTTTTGTTTGTAACGCTTGCGCGTAGCGCTTCTCTGGCTGCTCTCGCCTCTGTGAGCGTGAGGCCATTGTGGCCAGCAGTTCCAAGACCGAGATGAAAAGACCGGTCATGGTGATCCTTTTAGCGTGATCAGGGAAGCCGGACGATCGGCTTGCCGGAGAAATTGCGATTGCGCAGCGCGTCGAGGTGGTCGGGAAGAGTGCCGAATGTACCCTCGACCAGGGGCTCGGGCTGAAGCCGCCCTGCGGCGATGTCGGCGAGAAGCGCTGCGCCGACCTCGGTCAGGCGAGCCCAGTCCTCGGCATCGCCATAGGCATGCATCGCGCCCAGAGCCACCTCGTGCAGCGACACGCTGCGGGTGAAAGGCGGGTCGGGCCAGGTCTCGATCCGATCCTGGATGCAGACGAGATGGCCATTGGCACGCAGCGCCGGCGCGAGCCTGGCCGCATGCTCGCCACGGACGCTATTGATCACTGCGGTGAAGCGCTCGCCCGCCCACGCCTGGCCTGCCCATGCCTCGCCGGGCGCAAGCGGACCCGGCACCCATGCCGCCGCGCCCAGGCTCAGCAGCCGCTCGCGATGGCGTTCGTGGCAGGATACGGTCACGCGCCAACCGCGCCGGTGTGCGAGTTGCACGAGGTAGTTGCCGACCGCGCCACCAGCACCGCTCACCAGCATGCTGGCGCCAGGGAGCTCGGGCAGCTTGGCCAGCGCCAGCCACGCGGTGAGCGCGGGACAGGGCACGCTGGCGGCGATTTCCAGATCCAGACCGTCCGGAACGTCGAGCAGCACATCGGCGTGGATCGGCACGAAGTCGGCATAGCTGCCGTGGGCAGTCAGGCTTTGATGATAGGCAACGCGGTGACCGAGCCAGCTTTCCGGCACGTCCGTGCCGATCCGAACGACGACGCCCGCGCCATCGACGCCCGGGAAATGGCCTGGCTGCCAATCGAGGCGTCCATCCAGCACCTTCCAGTCGATCGGGTTCAGCCCGACAGCGACGTTGCGGACGAGGACCTCGCCCGGTCCCGGACTGCCCAGTGCGCGCGTTTCCATGATCAGCGCGCAAGGCTCGGCATCGCCCTGCCAGGTCCAAGCGCGGTAGCTGTCGGGCAGATCGCCCATGTCAGGCATAGGCGCCGGCCGAATAGGTCAGCTCATAGCTGTGGCTGTAGAGTTCGAGGATGTTGCCGAAGGGATCCTCCATGTAGACCATCCGGTACGGCTTTTCGCCCGGATAGTATTCGCGCACCGGCATGCGCTGCTTGCCGCCCGCGGCGACGATCTTGGCGGCCAGACCTTCCACATCCGGGTCCTGCACGCAGAAGTGGAACACGCCGGATTTCCAGTACTCGAAGTTGTTCTCGCGCTGCTCGGCGTTCCGGAACTCGAACATCTCCACGCCCACCCGGTCGCCGGTGGAAAGGTGCGCGATGCGAAACCGCTCCCACCCGGCGCCGAACACGTCGGTGCACATCACGCCGATGGCGCTGTCGTCCTCGGTGATCGTGGTCGGCGGCATGATCAGGTACCAGCCGAGCACCTCGGTGTAGAACTGCACGGCGGCGTCGAGGTCAGTGACCGATATGCCGATGTGGGAGAAATTGCGCGGGTAAGGGGTAGCCATCGTCATCTCCTTTGCTTGCTGGCGAAATTAGGACCTCACACCTATTAGGAGAAGCGATGCCGCTTTATCGCCGCTATAAAGATACGTTATGGTAAACCCAGTATGGCTGCGTAGCCTGATCGCATTGGCGGAGACCGGCAGCTTCACGCGCGCGGCGGCCGCGCTCGATCTCACGCAAGCTGCCGTAAGCCAGCACATCCGCCAGCTCGAAGGGCAAGTCGGCCCGGTGGTGATCCGGCGACCGCGCCTGCTGGAGTGGACGCCGACGGGCGAAGCGCTGCTCGACCATGCCCGCGAGCTGGAGGCGGCAGACCGGCGGCTGGCGGCTCGGCTCGTCGGGGCCGACGCGCTCAGCGGAGAGGTGACGATCGTCACGCCGGGGAGCGTCGGTCTCTTGCTCTACCCATTGCTGCTCGACCTTCAGCAAGCCAGCCCGGGCCTCGTCATGCGTCACCGCTTCGCGCCCGATCCGGAGGTGATCGCAGCGGTGCTGGACAACCGCTCCGAGCTGGGCATCACCACCCAGCGTTCGGAAGACGCCCGACTGGCCGCCGAACCGTTCCTCCACGAACCGCTCGAACTCATCGTGCCCGCGGCCGAAAAGGTGAGGGGCTGGGTCGATCTGGAGCGGATCGGCTTCGTCGATCATCCCGACGGCATCTCCATGGCCACCCGGCTCCTGTCGCGGCGGTTCAGTGGCAATCCGGGCGTGCGCAAGCTGCCGGTGCGCGGGTTCAGCAACCAGATCGGCCTGATCCTAGAGCCGGTCGCACGAGGGTTCGGCTTCACGGTGCTGCCGCGCTATGCGCGCGAGGCGTTCCGGCGACCGGAGGCAATCCGCGTGCTGGAGGGAACGCCGGAGGTGGTCGACACCTTGTGGCTGACGTATCGTTCCGAATGGCCGCTTTCTGCGCGTGCCCGGCACGTCGTGTCTCGGCTCTCCGAAATGGTCGCGGCAGGTCCCTCGCGAGCGTGAGGCGGGGCGGGCGACTGTCGGCTGGCATCGCAAGCTCGGCCGGGCACCCCGTGCGCGAACCGTGCGTTATCGAGCCCGTGTTCACGATGACAGAGTCTGGTTGAGGTGACAATTTGAGATTGAGGTGACAATTTGAGAGGTCTCGATTTTTCGTCATGGCAGAGCCTGCTGGCGACGCTGGTGAGTTTGACGCTCGTCGCCCTGGTAGGCGTCGGCATCCGGCTGCTGTTGATGATGACCGTTCAGCAGCGGCGAGAGCGCGCCAATCGCCAGATCAACGAGCGCCTGCGCACGCTGATCGCCGCTTATCGCGCGCTCGGCGGATCGTTCACGGGCGATCTCGCGGTCGATCCGCGGCATCGGCGGGATTTTCAGAACGCCGACGCTGCCACCGGAACTCTTGACTTGTCGCAATCGACGGTAGCCGGCTCCGACCGTGCCCGCCGCATCCGCGATGCCGTGGAGGCCGCCTTGTCGGACATCATCCTGCTCGGCACGGACGAGCAGGTCCGCCTGGCGAGCGCCGCCGCAACCGAGCTAGTCGGCGGGCGGCCGGTGCGAACGCACGAGCTGGTGGTCTCCCTGCGCGACTTCATCCGCCAGGCGCTCGACCTCGATCCCATCGCGGCGAGCGTCGTCATCCCGCCGCAAGGTCCAGTTCGTCCGGCATCGGGGGGCACCGCCAAGGGCAGGAACGAGGGAGGGGCGGGCGACCGTCAGGGCGGCGGGGGCGGCATGATGGGCGGTGGCGGCGGTGGCATGCATGGCGATGTTCAGGACGAAAACGGTCATCCGCATCATGGGTGAGCGGCGCTTCGCGCAGGCCGTCGGCGGTAGACTGGCTGCTCTCCGACAGGAGGATCGCGCCCACGCATGCAGGGCATCAAGGCATGTTGTTAGTCGCCGCATAATGCATTATCGCGCGGTATGCCCGATCAATCCATGCCTCTGCGCGGCAAGCGCATACTCGAACTCGGAACCATGATCGCGGCGCCGTTCGCGACGCATATCCTGTCGCAACTGGGCGCCGAAGTGATCAAGATCGAGCCGCCAGCCGGCGACACGACGCGGGCTCTGGTCCGTGGCGGCCCTTCGGGCACGATCGTCGCCTACAGCCATTCCAAGAAGGCGCTGTGCCTCGACCTGACGACCGCCCAGGGCAAGGAAGTGTTCCGCCGGCTGGTGGAGACCGCCGACGTGGTGATCCATAACCTGGCGCCCGCCGCCGCGCGCAAGCTGGAGGTGAGCGCGGACGCCTGCATGGCGGTCAATCCGCGGCTGGTCCATGTCCACATCAAGGGCTACACGCACGGCCCCCAGGCCGACGACCTGATGACCAACCCCATCGCCGAGGCGGCGACGGGCGCGATGGACGATCACCGCGTGGATGGGCGTCCGACGCGCTTCGGACCCTCCTACCATGACCAGTTCGCGGGCACGTACGCCGTGATCCGCGTCCTGGCCGCGATGCTGGACCCTGCCGCCAGCGAGGAGGATCGGCGGATCGAAATCGGCCTGTATGAGACCGGCCTGCACCTAGCCGCCCGCGACCTGGCGGGCATGCAGCTCAAGACGCAGCTGCTCGGGCGGCTGGAGAAGGAGGGTGGGGGCGAGTTCTCGATGCCCGGATACGGCTCGTACCTGACCTCCGACGAGCGCTGGGTCTACCTGCTGATCCTCACCGACGCGCACTGGGCGAAGCTGACCAGGGCGCTGGACATGCCCGAGGACGGCAAGCCCGAGTTCGCCAGGCTGCGCGACCGCAAGGCGCAGCGCGACGTCGTGGAAGCGGCGGTTCGCGCCGCGGTGGCGCGCTACAGCTATGCTGAAATCGAGCAGCGCCTGCGCGCCGCGGGCCTGGGCTTCAACGAGGTCATGCCGCTGGAGCGCGTGCTGGAAAAGCCGCAGGCCCGCCAGGACGGCAAGCTGCGCGACCTGGCGTTCCGCGGCCTGCAGTTCGAGGTGCCCGAGTTCCCCGGTCAGCGCCAGGTGAGGGAGAACCTGCCGCCGCCCGAGATCGGCGAGCACACCGAAGCCCTGCTGGGCGAACTGGGCTATGCTGCGGGTGAAGTGGCCGCGCTGCTGGCATCGGGCGCGGCAAAGGCCTACAAGCCGGGTGATTTCGCCTGGGCTCCGGTGCGGCAGAAGGGATGACGCAAGAATGATGCAGTTTCGCACGAAGGAAGAGCAAGTTGCTGATTACCTTCGCGAAGGCATCATCTCTGGACGCATCCCGCGGGGTGCGCGACTGAAGCAGCAGGAAATCGCCACGATGCTGAAGACCAGCATCACCCCGGTGCGCGAGGCGCTGAAACTGCTCGCGGCCGAGGGCTATGTCCTGGGCGACAGCTATCGCGGGGCGACCGTCGCGCCGTTCGACATCGAGGCCTCGCGCGAGGTGCTGAACCTGCGCATCCTGCTCGAAACGCAGCTCGTGCGCGCCGCGGCCGAGCGCGTGAGCAGCGCGGAGATCGCCGAATTGAAGGTCCTCGCCTCCGAGTTCGCGACTGCCTTCGCGGCGGGCGACAACGAGACCGCCCGCGCCGCCAACTACCGCTTTCATCACCGCCTGTTCGAGATCGCGCGAATGCCGCAGACGCTGCACTTCGTGCAGATCCTGTGGGCGCGCTACCCGTTCGACCTCATCAATCGCCTGAAGGGGCGGGTGGGGCGCGCGTCCGACGAGCATGACGACCTGCTCGCCGCGCTGATCGCCGGGGATGCCGCGCATGCGATGCTCGCCACGCGCCAGCACATCGAAGCCGGCTTCCAGGAACTTCACGGCACGCTGAACCAGACCGACAACGCCAGTACCGGATGACCGCTATGAAGAAGACCCTGTTCCTCGTCATGGACATGATGAACGACCTCGTCGCCGAGAACGGCTTCAACGCCAAGACCTATGGCGTGCAGTGCCAGGAGCGCGGCGTGCTGCCCGCGACGGCAGCGGCGATCGCGGCGGCGCGGCAGGCAGGCGCGCTGGTCGGCTACGTGCGCGTCGGCTTCTCGCCCGACTACCGCGAGGCGCCCGAAGTATCGCCGATCTTTTCGGGCGCGCGCAAGAACGGCATCTTCCAGTTCGGCACGTGGGGCACCGAGGTGCATGCCGACCTGGCGCCGCAGGATGGCGACTTCGACATCAAGAAGCACCGCGTCAGCCCGTTCTACGCCACTTCGCTGGGGGCGATCCTGCGCGCCAACAAGGTTGAGCGGATTGTAATGTGTGGCGTGTCTACCAACGGCGTGGTGCATTCCGGCGCACGCGAGGCGCATGACCGTGACTACGAAGTGGTGGTGCTGGAGGATTGCTGCGCCGGCGTGACGCCGGACGAGCACATGCACGCGATTGCCTGCATGGGCCGCTACGGCACCATCGTCGACAGCACCGCGTTCGACTGGTTCGCCTGAGCAGGTAGGCCGGCGCGAGCCGCCGCCGCGCTGACGCGTGAGGAGCGGCTTGACCCTCGCCGATAATGCACTATCGACAATGCAGTGATTCCGGCGCGCACCTCCTGTCGCGCCTTACCAGGAGCATTCGATGGCGACCGACGTGAAGGAAGTGGAGGTCGGCGGCGCGCCGGCAGAGGGCAAGATCACGCCCGAGGCGATCAAGGCTGCCGAGAACATGATCGGCATGCAGCTGCGCCCCGAAGGACCGTACCTGCAGGACGCCACCGAGGACACGATCCGCAACTTCTGCAACGGCATCGGCGACCTCAACCCCCTCTACCGCGATCTCGAAGTCGGCCGCCTGACGCGCCACGGCTCGATGGTGGCGCACCCCAACTTTCCGATGGCGTTCGGCTGGGTCGGCCGCACCCGCTGGGGCCTGCCGGGCGTGCACGGGTTCTACGCGGGCAACGACTGGGAGATCTTTCGCCAGATCAAGCCGGGCGACCGCATCACCGCGATCGAGCGCGTGGTCGGCGTCGATGTGAAGGAAAGCCAGTTCTCCGGCACGCTGGTGCTGCAGTACGCCGAGGCGAGCTACTTCAACCAGCGCGGCGAGCTGGTCAGCCGGGCGCTGGGCACCTGCACCCGCCATGAGCGCAAGGCCGCGCGCGAGGCCGGCAAGTACTCCGACATCAAGACGCACGAATACACCATGGAGGAGTTCGAGCACATCGACGAGGCGATCCTCGCCGAAGAGAAGAACATCCGCGGCGGCAACGTGCGCTACTGGGAAGAAGTGCAGGAGGGCGAGAAGCTGCCCGAGATCGTGCGCGGTCCGCTCAGCCTGATGGACACGATGGGCTTCCTGGTAGGCTGCGGCCGTGGCCATACCCACGGCGTCATCTTCAAGAACGCGGTCAAGCACCCGGGCCACTTCTTCCGCAACCCCGAAGCGGGCGGCGGCATCGAGTACACCGGCATCGGCCACCACCGCGAATCGACCGCCAAGGAAGTGGGCGTGCCCGGCGTCTACGACTACGGCCCGCAGCGCTCGTCGTGGATGGCCAGCCTCGTCACCAACTGGATGGGCGACGCCGGCTTCCTCAAGCGCATCAAGACCCGCATGAGCCGCTTCAACACCATGGGCGACTGCACCTGGGGCCGCGGCACCGTGACCAAGAAGTACATGAAGGACGGCTACGCGCTGGTCGACATCGAGATCAAGGGCGAGAACCAGCGCGGCGAACTGACCACGCCGGGCCTGGCCACGGTGATCCTGCCTTCGCTCGATCCGAACACCAAGGTGTTCGTCGACGGCGCCGGCCTCGATCTCGAACTGCCGGTGGTGCGGTGAGCCTGAGGATGGTTCAGTTCCTCCCCGGAACGGGGAGGGGGACCATCCGTAGGATGGTGGAGGGGTCGGGACCTCTCCACCATGGTGATCTTTGCCGGAAAGCTCTCGACCCCTCCACCACCCGCTGCGCGGGCGGTCCCCCTCCCCGTTCCGGGGAGGAACCGGCATGACCGCACCTCTTTGCGACATCTTCATCGTCGTGCGCGCATCGGGCGTCGCGGCCGCCTATGCCGCCCGCATGCTCGGCACCATGGGCGCGCGTGTGCTGCTGGCAGAGCCAGTGGGCGGCACGCCGCTGCGCCGCGAGCCGCCGTTCCTCCCGCGCGAGGACGGCACCCCGGGCGAGACCAGCGCGCTGTTCGCCTATCTCGCTGCCGGAATGGATGGCGAAGTGGTGGACGCGCCCGAACGGCTGGCGGAACTGCTGGCCGCCGCCGACATCTTCATCGACGACACCCCGGTGGCTGACCGTACCGCGCTCGGCCTCGACGAGGGCACCATCGCAGAGCGCCACCCGGACCTCGTCCACGTCTCGGTGCTGCCGTTCGGCGCCACCGGTCCCAAGGCTTGCTGGAAGGGCGAGGACATCGTCGTCCAGCACGCCGGCGGCGAGGGCAACCTGCTGCCCAACGGCCTCGCGGTCGAGATGTTTCCCGACCGTGCCCCGCTCAAGATCGGCGGGCACTTCGGCGCCATGCAGGGCGGCATCGCCGCGGCGCTCGGCGCCCTCTCGGCGCTGTGGGCGCGCCCCGAGAGCGGTGGGCAATATGTCGACGTCTCGTGCCAGGACGCCAACCTCGCGGTGGGCGCCTTCGCCATCCAGCGTCTGGGCGACGGATCGATCGAGCATCGGGTGGAGCGTAGCTTCCGATACGGCGGCGTGATCCCGTGCGAGGACGGCTACCTCGAACTGCTGACCCTGGAACAGCGCCAGTGGGTCGGTCTCGTCGAGCTGCTCGGCAGCCCCGCCTGGGCGACGGACCCCGCGCTGAAGGACTCGCTGGAGCGCAGCCGCCGCGGGCCGGAGATCAATGCGCACATCCGCGCCTGGGCGGCGGTGCGCAAGGTCGACGATATCGTCGGCGCCGGCCAGAAGCTCGGCGTGCCGCTGGCGCGCTACAAGACGCCCGCGCAGATCCTCGCCGACCCGCAGGAGCGCCATCGCGGTGTGTTCCAGAAGGTCAGGGCTGGGGACGCAGGCGAGGTCGAGGTGCTGGTCTCGCCCTTTCACTTCGACGCCGCGCCGCTGGTGCTGGCCGGCGGGCCGCCCGCGCTGGCGGATGGGCCGGAACTGGCGCGGGCGCAGGGCTGACATCATGACCAAGCCACTCGCCGGCATTCGCATCGCCGACTTCACCGTGCACAACGCTGGCCCGTTCTGCACCAACCTGCTGTCGCAACTCGGCGCCGAAGTCATCAAGATCGAGAGCGCGATGCGGCCCGACGCGTTTCGCAAGCCGCATCCGGTCTACGGCCGCATGGGTCCGGCCACCTTCGACCAGGTGGCATCGACCAAGCTGTCTGTGCGCATCAACCTCAAGAAGGCGGACGGCATCGCGCTCGCCAAGCGGATCGTCACGGTCAGCGACATCGCCGCCGAGAGCTTCCGGCCGGGCGTGATGGACCGCCTCGGTCTGGGCTACGAGGCATTGAAGGCGGTCAAGGACGACATCGTCATGCTGTCGGTCTCGTCCTCGGGGCAGAGCGGGCCGGACTCGCACTTTGCGGGCTACGCGCCGCTATTCGGCGCCTGGGGCGGGCTGGGCGAGTTGACCGGCTATGCCGATGGCCCGCCGGTCGAGATCCGCCATGTCATGGACCACACCGTCGGCATGAACGCGGCGACGGCGGTGATGGCCGCGCTCCATCGCCGCCGGGCTACGGGGCAGGGCGGCCATGTCGACGTCGCCGCGCGCGAAGTCGCGGCCTCGCTGGTGGGGGACATGCTGCTGCTCGCCGCGGCGGGCGGCTCGCCGGCGCGGCAGGGCAATGCCCATGCGCGCATGGCGCCGCACGGGGTCTATCCCGCACGCGGTGACGACCGCTGGCTGGCGCTGGCGGTGACGGACGATGCCGAATGGCGGGGGCTCGCTGCGGCGATGGACCGTGAGGATCTGGCCGACGACGCCCGCTTTGCTACGGAAGCTGCGCGCAAAAGCAATGCCCAGGCGCTCGACGCCATCGTGGTCGAGTGGACGGTGCAGCAGGACGCCAACGAAGCGGCCGCGCTGCTGCAGCACGCCGGCATCGGTGCGCACGCCTCTTGGACCACGCCCGAGATCGCCGGCGACGCGCACTTGCGCGAACGGCGCGCGATCGTCGAGGTCGCCGAACCGGACGGCAAGCTGCGCGCGGCGGTCGGCGTGCCGATGCGCCTGTCGAAGGGAGCGCAGATCGGCATCGACCGCGGCACGCCCAAGCTCGGCGAGCACGAGGACCACGTCTATGGCGAGCTCCTCGGCATGGGCCGCGACGAACGGCGCGCGCTGGAAGAGGCCGAAGTGATCTACTGATCCTTCGGCATAGGAATAAGACGGAGAGAGACGTGGCAGACGAGACGGCGGCAGCACCGGCACTGGGGTTCATCGGCCTGGGCGTGATGGGCAGCGGCATGTGCGCCAACGCGGTGAAGAAGCACGCCGCCCCGCTCCACGCCTTCGACATGAGCGCCGATGCGCTTGCGGTGCAAGTGGCGAACGGCGCGGTCGTCGCGCAGTCGGTGGCGGATGTCGCCCGGGCCGCGCGCGTGATCTTCCTCTCGCTACCCGGCGGCAAGCAGGTGAAGGCGGTCTGCGAGGAGATCGCCGCCCATGCCGAGCCGGGCACCATCGTCGTCGACTTGTCCACCACCAGCGTTGCCGAGGCGCGCGAAGTCGCCGCCATGCTCGCCGACAAGGGCATGGCCTTTGCCGACGCACCGGTCGCACGCACCCGCCAGGCGGCGATCGACGGCACCTTGTCGATCATGGTCGGCGCCAGCGCGGACTTGTTCGCGCAAGTCGCGCCGCTGCTGGGCTACATGGGCTCCGACGTGACGCTGTGCGGCGAAGTGGGCTGCGGGCAGGTGGTCAAGCTGATCAACAACACGCTGCTGTTCGAGCAGGTCGCCGCCATTGCCGAGCTGATGGTCGTCGCCGAGCGCGCCGGCGTCACCGGCGACAAGCTGATCGAGGCGGTGGGGCTGGGATCGGGCAACTCTTTCGCGCTGCAGAACCACGCCAGGAAGGCGATGGCGCCGCGCGACTTCCCGGCCAAGGCGTTCCCGGCGCCCTACGCGCTCAAGGACCTGGGCTACACGCTCGAACTGGCCGAGCAGATGGGCGTCGAGCCGAGAATGGGCCGGCTCGCCGCCACGTACTACCAGGCGGCGGTCGATGCCGGCATCGGCGAGAAGTACTTCCCCGCCATTATCGAACTGGTCGACCGCAAATAGCGGCGGCCTTCCCCGGAAGAGAGGATCCATGCAGCACCACAAGCTCGAGTACCGCGTCGTTACCGACGGGTTGATCTTTCCCGAAGGGCCGATCGCGATGGCGGACGGCTCGGTGCTGGTGGTGGAGATCAAGGGCGGCCGCTTGATTCGCGTACGTCCCGATGGCGCCAAGGAGGTCGTGGCCGAGCTGGGCGGCGGTCCCAACGGCGCCGCCATCGGCCCGGACGGCGCCTGCTACGTGGCGCAGAACGGCGGTTTCCACTGGCTGCAGGAGGACATCTTCGGCGTCCAGGGCTACAATCGCCCGCACGGCCGCGCCCACAATTACGCCGGCGGCTCGATCCAGCGCGTCGACCTCGCCACCGGCGCGGTGACGACGCTCTACACCGAGTGCGACGGCATCGCGATCAACGGGCCGAACGACATCGTCTTCGATGCGAGCGGTGACATGTGGTTCACGGACCATGGCAAGACCTACGACGGCGTCATGGACCAGGGCGCGCTCTACCATGCGGCGGCGGACGGATCGTGGATCCGGCGCGCGGTGTTCCCGATGGTCACGCCCAACGGCTGCGGCCTCTCGCCCGACGAGCGCACGCTCTACGCCTCGGAGACGGAGACCGGGCGACTGTGGCAATGGCCGATCACCGGCCGCGGCGAAGTGGGCAAGGTCGCCTGGCCTTCGCCCAACGGCGGCACCATGCTGGGGCAGGCGACCGGCTACCAGCGCTTTGATTCCATGGCGCTGGAGGCGAACGGCAACATCTGCGTCGCCACGCTGGTGACGGGCGGCATCACCGTGTTCTCTCCCGCTGGCGAGAAGCTGGAATACTGGGAGGGGCCAGAGCCCTACTGCACCAACATCTGCTTCGGCGGCCCGGACCTGCGCACCGCCTACATCACCGTCTCGGGCCACGGGCTGCTGATCGCGGTGGACTGGCCGCGCCCCGGCCTGCCGCTGCTCCACCAGCGATGAACGCACCCAAGCCGCATCCGATGCGCGGCAAGAGCCGCGTGCTGCTCGCCGCGCTGATGGGCACGGCGGTCGAGTTCTACGACTTCTTCATCTACGGCACCGCCGCCGCGCTGGTGTTCGGGCCGCTGTTCTTTCCGGCGGCCTCGGCCGCGGCGCAGACGCTGCTCGCCTTTGCCAGCTTCGGCATCGCCTTCCTGGCGCGGCCGGTCGGCGCGGTGGTGTTCGGCCATTTCGGGGACCGCATCGGCCGCAAGTCGACGCTGGTCGCCTCCCTGCTGACGATGGGGCTGTCGACCTTCGCCATCGCCCTGCTGCCGACTTATGCCGTCGCCGGCTGGATCGCGCCGGCGCTGCTATGCCTGATGCGCTTCGGCCAGGGCTTCGGGCTTGGCGGCGAGTGGGGCGGCGCGGCGCTGCTCACCGCCGAGCATGCGCCGGCCGGGTGGGAGAGCCGCTTCGTCTCGGTCATGCAGCTTGGCTCGCCGATCGGATTTTTCGCCGCGAACGGCGTGTTCCTGCTGCTCGGCGCCTTGCTGAGCGACGCGCAGTTCATGGCGTGGGGCTGGCGCATCCCGTTCATCGCCAGTGCCGTGCTGGTCGCCATCGGCCTCTACGTGCGCTTGCGGATCGAGGAGACCCCGCAGTTTCGCGCCGCGCTGGAACGCGAGGACGTGGTGCGCGTGCCCTTCGTCGAGATCGTCTCGCGCCATGGCGGACACCTGGTCGCCGGGGCCGCCGGCGTCGTGGCGACCTTTGCGGTGTTCTACATCGCGACCTCGTTCGCGCTCGCGCTCGCGGTGGCGGAACTCGGCTACGATCGGCAGGCGATCCTGGTGGTGCAGATGATCGCCAACTGCTTCTACATCGCTGGCATCCTGATGGCGGGACACCTTGCCGACCGCACCGGACCCGCGCGCGTGCTGGCCGGCGGCGCGATCGCGACGGCGCTCGTCGGGCTGATCTTCGAGGCGGGCATGCGCTCGGGATCGCTGCTGCTGCTGGGCGCGACCTTGTGCGCGGCGATGCTGGTGCTGGGCTTCAACAACGGGCCGCTCGGGAGCTGGCTCGCCAGCCTGTTCCCGGTGCGGTCGCGCTACACGGGCGTGTCGCTCGCCTTCAATGCGGGCGGCATCCTGGGCGGCGCGGTGGTGCCGTTCGTCGCGCAGCTGCTGGTAGTGCGGGGACTGTCGCGCACCACCGGCGTGCTGCTGCTGCTGGCTGGCCTCGCAACCCTCGCGGGAACGGCCTTTGCCCGCCCCGCACGTATCCGACATACCATTGAAGGAACAGTCCATTGAGCGACTTCGACGACTGGGTGGGCCGCAGCCAGGCCACCACCGACACGCTGGATTGCGCCCGCAGCAACGCGCTGAGCGTCGCACTGGGCGGCGAGGGCACGCTGCAGGCGGGTGACGCCCTGCCACTGCTGCACCACTGGCTCTACTTCTGGGACGTGAAGCCGCCTGCCGGCCTTGGCCAGGACGGTCATCCGGCGAAAGGCGGCTTCCTGCCGCCGGTGCCGCTGCCGCGCCGCATGTGGGCGGGCGGGCGCCTGACGTTCCACAAGCCGCTGCTGCTGGGCGCGCAGGTGACGAAGACCTCGACGATCCTGTCGGTCAACGAGAAGACCGGGCGGACCGGCACGCTCGTCTTCGTGACCGTCCGCCACGAGCTGGATGGCGGGGACGGCGTCGCCGTGAGCGAGGAGCAGGACTTGGTCTACCGCGAACCGGCCGGCGCCAGCCTGCCGATGCCCGTCGCCGCCCCGGCGCCGCGAGCGGCCTGGCTGGAGCAGGTCGATCCCGATCCGGTGCTGCTGTTCCGTTACTCGGCGCTGACCATGAACGGGCACCGCATCCACTACGACCGGCCTTATGCGATCGGCGAAGAGGCCTACCCGGGTCTTGTCGTTCATGGTCCGCTGCAGGCGACACTGCTGATCGCCATTGCCGAGCGTAACCTCCACGCGCCGATCACCGGCTTCAGCTTCCGCGGGCAGCAGCCGGCGTTCGATGGCGTGCCGCTGCACGTCTGCGGCGGTCCCGGCGAAGGCGGGGCCGAGGTGTGGACGCAGCAGGGCGAGGCCAAGAACATGGTGGCGAGCGTCAGCACGGCGGCCCTGTCGTGAGCGCAGTTCCGCGCAGCCTGCTGTTCACCCCCGGATCACGGCCGGACCGCTTCGCAAAAGCAGGCGCGACGGCGACCGAGGGGCTGATCCTCGATCTGGAGGATGCGGTGGCCGCGGCGGACAAGGACAGCGCCCGCGAGCATGTCGCCGCGTTCCTCTCCCATCGGGGAGCGGTGCGCCAGCAGGTGACGGTGCGGATAAACCCACTTTCGAGCGTGGCCGGGCTGCTCGACCTGGCGATGATCGCCCGCTCGGCCGCCGCCCCCGAGTTCGTGCTGCTGCCCAAGGCGGAAAGCGCCGAGCAGGTCCGGCTACTGGCACAGGTCCTGGAAGGCGCCGGCTCGCAGGCCCGCATCGGCGCGCTGGTGGAATCGGCGCGCGGCGTCGCTCGCGCTGCGGAACTGGCCGAAGCGGACGCGCGCCTGGCGTTTGTCATGTTCGGCGCAGCCGACTATGCGGCGGACCTGGGGCAGGACGTCGCGATCTATCGTCCCGACCATGCGCGGGCGGCGATCGTCAACGCCGCCGCGGCCGGCGGCATCGTCGCTATCGATTCCCCGTTCTTCGCTATCGACGGCCCCGATGCGCTGGTCGAAGATTGCACGGGCGGGCGCGCCCTGGGCTTCCACGGTAAGGCCGCGATCCACCCGTCACAGATCGAGGCGATCAACGCGAGCTACACGCCGCGCGAGGAAGAACGCGCCCGCGCCCGGCGCATTCTGGATGCCGCGACCGATGGCGTGGGCGTGCTCGACGGCGAGATGGTCGACATCGCGATGGTCCGCTGGGCCAGGCGCATCGATTGAGGCTCAGGCGCTCGCAACTGCCATTCCTCCCAATCTGGAGACGAAGATGACTGCCAACTACCAACTGTTCATCGACGGCGCCTGGCGCGATGCGTCCGAGGGCGCGGTCATGGATGCCGTCAACCCCTACGATCAGGAGGTGCACGGCCGGGTTCCGGTCGCGACGCAGCAGGACGTGGAAGACGCGATCGATGCGGCGCGCCGCGCGTTCGACGGCACCTGGCGCAAGACCTCTCCCGGTGAGCGCGCCAGGCTGCTCAACAAGGCGGCGGACATGATCGATGCCAACGCGGACCGCCTGGCGCTGCTGGAGACCACCGACAACGGCAAGGTCATCCGCGAGACCCACAACCAGATGGGCTATGCCGCGCGCATCTTCCGCTACTACGCTGCATGGGCCGACAAGATGCATGGCGATGTCGTGCCGCTGGACCAGAAGGACACGCTCGACCTGACGATCCGGGTGCCGTTCGGCGTAGTCGCCTGCGTTACCGCATGGAACTCCCCGGTCGCGATCCTGACCAACACGCTGCCGGCGGCGCTGGCCGCGGGCAACTGCGTGATCCTCAAGCCCAGCGAGCACGCCTCCACCACCACGATCGAGATCGTGAAGATCTGTGAGGCCGCGGGCTTCCCGGCCGGCGTCGTCCAGGTGGTGACCGGGGCGGCGGACGTTGGCCGGTGGCTCACCTCCAGCCGCAAGGTGGACAAGATCAGCTTCACCGGCAGCCCGGGCGTGGGCCGCAGAATCGCGGAGATCGCGGGCGGCAATCTCAAGCCGGTGACGATGGAGCTGGGCGGCAAGTCGCCCAACATCGTGTTCGACGATGCCGATTTCGACCGCGCGCTGATTGGCGCGCTCGCGGGCATTTTCGGCGCGACCGGCCAAACCTGCATCGCCGGCTCGCGGCTGCTGGTCCAGCGCGGCATCTACGACCGCATGGTGGAGGGCCTGGCGAGCCGCGCGGCGATGATCCGCATGGGCGACCCCCGCCTGCCCGAAACCGAGATGGGCACCGCCGCCAACGCGCCGCAGTTCGACAAGATTCTCTCGTTCATCGATGTGGCGAAAGGCGACGGCGCGCGCCTCGTGGCCGGCGGCAAGCGGGCGGACGGCCCGGGGCTGGAGAAGGGCTTCTTCATCGAGCCGACAATCTTCGCCGACGTGCGCAACGACATGAAGGTCGCGGCCGAGGAAATCTTCGGTCCGGTCCTATCGATCATCCCCTTTGACGAGGAAGAGGAAGCGGTGCAGATCGCCAACGACACGCCCTACGGCCTCGCCAGCGGCGTCTGGTCGGAAAGCATCACGCGCTGCATGCGGATGATGCGCGCGATCGACAGCGGCGTCGTCTGGGTCAACACCTACCGCGTCGCAGCCCCGCAGGCGCCGTTCGGCGGCATGAAGGACTCCGGCTTCGGCCGCGTGCGGGGCGAGGCGGGCATCCTGGAGTTCACGCAGACCAAGACCGTGTTCATCGACTTCTCGGGCGACCGGCGCGATCCGTTCTCAATGAAATTCTGACAGGCTGCCCACGAGCAGCATGAATGAACTCGACCTTGTGAATTGCCACCTGCGCTACATTCCGTCATCCGCCACCCACATAATTGGTCAAATTTGGCATTCGCGTACTCGTGAGTTCGAATGAGAAGCGCGGAATCCCACCCGTTGAAGATGGTATAGAAAAATGAAAGAAAATTTGTAAGGGGTTCAGAGTAAGGTATTTTTACCGTCTACTTTAAAAAATTCGTCATATGGTGAAAGGGTTGGATCAGCTATTCGAATCCCATCCTCTCCGCCAGGGACCCCTCCACAGGGGTCTCCAAATGCCCACTCGGATAGACATTTTCCCTCTGAAATCTGACGTTTAGCAGGCTCAGGCGACCACAGTCGTCCACAGGCCTCCAATACGCATGTGGTTCTGATTCGTGGTCTCGGCGCTGAAAAACGTGGTCTCGGAGATGACGATGTTGAGCGACGCAAAAGTCCGCGGGGTCAAGCCGCGCGACAAGGCCTACAAGCTGACCGACAGCCACCGGCTCTACCTGCTGGTGACCCCTGGCGGATCGAAGCTGTGGAAGTGGAACTACGCCTACGACGGCAAGCAGAAGACCATGGCCTTCGGGAGCTATCCAGTGGTCACTCTCGCCGAGGCGAGGACGAAACGCGACGAGGGCAGGGCCATGCTGCTCGACGGCAAGGACCCCGCGATCCAGAAGAAGCTGCGGATCGAAGCAAATTTCGAGATGGCCCGCAACACCTTCGAGCTGGTGGCGCGCGAATGGTATGAGACGGTCAAGGCGCAGTGGGCCAGGGTCCATGCCGAAGACGTCCTGCGCAGCCTTGAGCGCGACGCCTTTCCCTTCATCGGCGATCTGCCGGTTTCGCAGCTGACGCCGCCCAAGGTCCTCGAGGTGCTGCAGGCGATCGAGCAGCGTGGCGCCATCGAATCGGCCAGGCGCCTGCGGCAGCGGATCTCCTCCGTGTTCGTTTTTGCGATCGCCAAAGGCATCGCAGAGAAGGATTCGGCCGAGAAGCTCGCCGCAGTCCTCAAGCCCCTGCGCAAGGGGCGCCAGCCGGCCATCACCGACCTCAAGGCCCTCAAGAAGATGATCGGCGAGGCCGAGCAGGACTATGCCAGGCCGATCACCCGACTGGCACTGCGTCTGCTTGCTCTCACGGCGGTGCGGCCCAGCGAGCTTCGCGGCGCGCTGTGGGAGGAGTTCCACGATCTCAACGGCGGCGAGCCCCTGTGGCGAATTCCCGCCTCGCGTATGAAAGGCGATCTCGACCGCAAGGAGGAGATCGGCGGCGATCACCTGGTTCCGCTGGCCCCGCAAAGCATCGACGTGCTACGTGTCCTATGGCCGTTGACCGGGGGAGGGGGACTGGTGTTCCCCGGCAACCGTCACGGGCACCGGCCGATGAGTGAGAATGCCATCGGATATCTCCTCAACCGGGCCGGTTATCATGGCCGGCATGTGCCCCACGGGTTCCGGGCGGCATTCTCGACGATCATGAACGAATGGGCTGAGCGTCATGGCAAGAAGCACGACCGCAAGGTGATCGACCTGATGCTGGCCCATGTGCCTACCGGCAAGGTCGAGGGCGCATACAACCGGGCGGCCTATCTGGAGCGCCGCCGCGAACTTGCGGTGACCTGGGCCGACCTTCTGACCAAGGGGCTGCCGTCGCTCGAACTGCTCGTCGATCTGCCGGCCAAGGAGCTCATGAAGGAGTCTCGCCGAAAGAGACTACCTCAGGTGCCGGCGGATTTCCGCTTTCCAGATCTGGCGACCTAGTTCGTACGGGGTGCTGCCGGTTCGTGGATCCGCCGTGATCCACTGCATCGGCTTACGACAAGCATGCGGCACGGCCATATTCATGGGCAACACCATCCAGGCTTTCGCTGGCAAAAAAGCGAATAGCGCCCGATCCGATTGACCCGCGCTGGGACTTAGCCGCCGCGCATCGGCAATGTGCTGAACGGCGGGTTCTGCCGCCAGCTGACATTCGGCGATCACCAAAGTGGCCTAAGGGGAGAGGGCAAAAACTGGGCAGGTGCAGACTGTCGAGCTTTGGCGGACGACTTCGAAAACTGCTGCTTAGTGAAGCAGTTTTCGGTTCATCCGGCATAATCGGTGGCACGATGAAACATCCGCACCATGCCACGGCGAAAGGCTTGGCGTGTGTCATAGTCGTCGGCAAGAGCCAGACGAACGATATCTTCGCACCTTTCCAGAGATTGGACCGCTGCTGCATCCTCTGCGCAGCGCGCGAGCCAGTCGGCGGACTGCGCGACGGCTCGTCGGTGTATCACGCCTGCCTGATTGCACTGCGCCGGCATTCTGTCGCTGCAACCCATCGCAAAAGCAAGATAAGCGATATAGTCGGGCTGCCAGAGATCGCCGACCACACCCATCGCATTCGCGTCCGGAATATGGTTGCCGAGCAGCTCGCAACCACTCCCATCGATAAACGGTTCGCCTCGGGGAAAGCATGCCTTTGCGAAATAGCCGAAAGCGCGTTCCGGCCGGGGAGTGACCGAAAGGCCCTTCTGATAGATTATACCAAGATATTTGCAGGCATATGGGGCGACCCCAACATCATCCGATTCACAGACCTGCGCCATCTTCGCCTTCGATCGGCCGTAGTCGCGCAGCCTTGGATTCAGAAAATAAATCTTGCCCGCTTCGTAGCAGCCGCCAACCTGAAAGCCCGCGGTGCAAGAAGCTTCGTATGCTGCGAGCGCCGCCTCGGCATTGCCAAGTTTTTCCGCCTGGACGCCAGCTCGCCAGCAAGTGTCGACATTCGCATCCTGTGAGCAGCCGGCACTCGTCATTTCATCACTTCGCACCGACCTTGAGTTGGCTGGGGCTGAAACTGCCGCCGAACTGATCATCAGGATCAAGACCGCCCATAACGATTTCATATCCTTCTCCCAGCCCCTGCTCAGAGCCGCCTTGCACTTTAAAAGGACATTTCCCTGCATGTGCAGCAACAGAACGATTTCATACACCCGTTGAACTCCACCAACACGCCTGTATACGAGTTTGCGATGTCGAGTTCCCTTTACCGATGCATGGCAACCCTGTGCAATGCCACCGTGCTTTTCCTGATCCAGCCAGTTCATGCCCAACAAATCCCCGGTCCGGCCCAGGAAATGGCTGCCGATTCCGTGGTGGGAACATATTCCAGCTTGGAGATGGAACTGGCGGCGGGCCTTCGCATCAATTCCGACGGCACTTTCGAGTATGGCTTGAGTGTCGGATCGCTCGATGAGCGGGCGCAGGGTCGCTGGAAGCGCGTTGGTGGCCGGATCGAGCTGACGAGCGATCCGCGACCGGTTGCGCCCGCGATCTCTGCAAGCAGGATCGAAGATGCGCCTGGCCAAGAATTTTCGATCCGGCTTGTCGCACCGAACGGCCTCGACATTCCGGGAGTCGATTTGCGTATTGATTTCGATACCGGGCAGCCACTGGAGTCCCATTTGGCAGGAGGTCCGTGGATCTTGCCGACAAACGAAAAGCGCCAACCGCGCTTCGTGACTTTCAGCAAGAAAGCCTATCGGATCGATTCTGGACCGCTGTCGCTGAGCGCCGATGCCGGCACGGTCGCGATCTTTGTGCTGACGCCGAACGATTTCGGCGTCGTCGACCTGACCGGCGCGTATCTTGAGCAGAACGGGGAAAACCTTGTACTAACGCGGCCGGAAGGAACGATCACTTTCGAACGCCCCGAGCGGACATCGGATGTCGCAGAGACCGAAGCGCTGGCGGCTCCTCGATCCGACCGCACACCTCCGGGGAACGAATGAAAGCTCTCGTGCTCGGACAACCGGTAAGAGAACGGCTGGGATTGGGGCGCATCGCTGTCAAACGACAACGCGCCGAGCGAATGACCGGCTTTGGCAAAAGTAGCTGTTCAGAGCCCGATCGGCGAACGGCTTAATTGGTCAACACCCGGCGGAATAGCGGACGGTTCGCATCCAGGAGCGCAATTTCGACGCTGAGTGACCGCGAACGGCCGGCCATGGTCTTGCGGCGTGCCTGAACTTGAACTCAGGGCATCCGCACCACGACCTCGCGGGGGAACCCTGCCGCGAGATGATCGATCAACGCCCGCACGGCTGGCGGCAGGCCCCGGCGGGTGGTGAAAACGAGGTGCACGATGCCCTGGAGTCCGCGCCAGTCGGGCAGCACGTGGGCCAGCTTGCCGGCGAGCAGCGCCTCGCGGCAAACGTGGTCGGGCAGTATCGCGATGCCGAGGCCGTCGATGGCGGCGTTGCGTACCGCGGCCATGTCGGTGCAGCCCATGCGCGGCGCGGTGCGGATGGCATGTCTGCGGCCATCCTCGCTCTCCAGGTGCCATTCGAGATCGTCGGCGGCGTCATCGGTGGCGAGCGTCGGCAGGTTTGCGAGCTGCTCCACCTGCTTGATCTGGCCTGCCAGTTCGGGGCAGGCGACGAGGATACGCGTCGATCTACCTAGCGAGCGCATGGTGAGCGCGGCGTCGCTGGTCGGCGCGGCGCGCACGCGCAAGGCAAGATCGATCCGCTCCTCGATCAGGTCTACTGCGCGGTCGGTCGCCACGAGCTGCAGGCGCACCTTGGGATAGCGGGCAAGGAACGTGGATATCAGCCCCGAGATGGGCTCGACCATGCCGGTGGGACAGCTGAAGCGGATGCGGCCATGGGGTTCGGCATGTGCCTCGAGCACCAGCGCCTCGGCCTGCTCGGCCTCGGCCAATATGGCTCGGCACCGCTCGTAGAAGGCAAGGCCGGTGTCGGTCACGCGGAAGCGCCGGCTCGAGCGCTCGATAAGACGCAAGCCGAGGCGCTCCTCCAGCCCGGCGATGCGGCGGCTCAGCTTGGACTTGGGTTCCCGGAGCGCGCGCCCCGCCGCAGCAAAGCCGCCGTGCGCCACCACTTCGGCAAAATAGACATAGTCATTCAGGTCGATCCGCATCATCGTTCCTCCAGGGGAACGCTAAGTGCCATATCTGCTGTCTACACGCATCATCGTTCTGAGGGCATCTCGTTCAGGCAACGGCGGTTCGCCGGAACACGAAGGAGAAAGACGATGACGAAGAAGTTCAATCACAAGGTGGTGGTGGTGACCGGTGGCACCAGCGGGATCGGTCTGGCGACGGCAAAGGCTTTTGCCGATGAGGGCGCATCGGTGTTCATCACCGGGCGGCGGCAGGACACACTCGATGCCGCAGTGAAGGCGATCGGCGGGCGCGTAACCGGCGTCCAGGGCGACATGGCCAAACTCGCCGACATCGACCGGCTCTACGACGCGATCCAGCAGCAGCATGCGCAGATCGACGTGGTTTTCGCCAATGCCGGCGGCGGCGAGATGATGATGCTCGGGGCGATCACCGAGGAGCACTACCAGAGCACTTTCGACACCAACGTGAAGGGGGTGCTGTTCACCGTCCAGAAGGCACTGCCGCTGCTCAAGGACGGAGCCTCGGTGATCCTCACGAGTTCGACCACGAGCATTTCGGGCACACCTGCCTTCAGCGTGTACTCGGCGACCAAGGCGGCGGTGCGCAACTTCGCGCGCAACTGGATACTCGACCTCAAGGATCGCCGCATCCGTGTCAACGCCGTCAGCCCCGGCGTGACTGAGACCGCCGGGCTCGACCAGCTCTTCGGCGGCAGCGAGCAGGCGGCGGGCACCAAGGACTATCTCGCCAGCCTGATCCCCGCGGGCCGGATCGGTCAGCCCGAGGAAATCGCCAAGGCCGTGCTGTTCCTCGCCTCCGACGACGCGAGCTTCGTCAACGGCGTCGAACTCTTCGTCGATGGCGGCCAGGTGCAGATCTGATCACCACGCTCGAAGGCCGATGGCATGTCGCCTCGGGTGGCAAACCATCTGGCCGCTTGGCCGTCGCGGAGAGAAAACCGGACCGACCGAAATCGGGAAGGAGAAATGGGCGGCTGAACGGCGACAAAGGGTCGATCGCAGAGGCAACTGCTACCCTTAGAAATTCAGTTTTCTCGCTCCGACCTTCGGTAAGCGTAAGTAATATTATATGAACTGCGAGGCCGCCGTATTCCATCGCAAATAGCTTCAAGCCAATGAGCGAATTTCTCGGACGCGTGGCGGCCAGCGCGATGGAGGTTCGCTCTGCTTGTCGCATCCGCGCTTGCTTTGATGCGATTCTTCCGTAGCTTACGCAAATATCCATATTGAGGGGCAACAAAATGGATAAGCGCGTCATGTCGCAGGGTGGACCGTCGAACCGGCGGACGACGAAGTTGTTTCTCGGATCCGCTCTGGCCAGCACGGCCGTCGGCCTTGCCTTGCCCGCACATGCGCAGGACGCCTGCGGGACTCACGTCCATGGCGTGGTGACCTGCACTCGGGCGGGCAATTCCTATCCGGACGGGATCGAGTACTACTCTCCCGCCGCCGATCCGGCGCTTGATCCGGGCCTCGACCCTGCAGCGCCGGTGGTCGACCTGACCGTCGTGCTGGAACCGGGCGTGCGCATCGCGCCAACGAGCAGCGTGCCGGGCGTCGCGGTGATCGGGTTCAACGACGGCGCGGTGACGCTTGACGGCGGGGGCGACACCGCGATCGAGGTGAGCGGCACCGGATCGCTCGGCGTGCTTGGCCTCACCAATTACGGTGACCTGACCATCAACGCCGACAGCATCGTCGCCAGCGAGCGCGCGTCGGGCGGGATCAACGCCAATTCCAACCAGGGCGACATCACGATCACCGCCAACACCATCACGGTGACCGGCAACAGCGGGATGGGGATCAGCGCCAATTCCTACCGCGGCGACGTGAACATCGACGTTGGTACCGTATCGTCCTCCGGTTACTATGTCGGCGGCATCAATGCCTATGCCGGGCATGGCGACATCTCGATCACGGCGGACGAAGTCAGCACGACGGGCGGCAGCTTCTACAACTACGGTTCGACGGCAATCGAGGCGCGGGCCTATGGGGGTTCCATCGGCATGGACCTTGGCACCGTGTCGACCGAGGCGGACTATTCGAACGGCGTCACCGCAGTGTCCTTCGCCGGGGATGGCGTGGTGGACATCACCGCCGACACCATCACCACGGCGGGCTTCGCCTCGCTGGGCGTGCTGATGCAGGGCGACACCGCCAACCTCTCGGTCGAGAACCTCAGCACCAGCGGCGATGGAGCCTATGGCGCGGTCATGTTCAGCACCGGCGTCGGCGCGGCGAGCTTCACCTCGACCGGGACGGTATCGACCAGCGGCGAGGACGCGATGGGCGTCTTCGTGAAGTCGTACTACGGCGGCAGCACCGTGATCGACGTCGCCAACGTCACCACGCAGGGCGACAACTCGACGGCGGTCTACGGCTATTCGCAAGCGGGCGACGTGGCGATCACGGTCCATGACGCAGCGACCGTGGGCGACAATTCCCCGGCGGTGGAGGCCTTGGGCTACAACACCTCCGTCACCGTGACCGGCACCGTATCGACGCAGGGAGACGCGTCCGAGGGCGTCGTGGCGGTCGGCTTCCTGGGCAATGCCGATGTCGTCAACACCGGCTCGATCAGCACCAGCGGCTACGGTTCGACGGGCATCTATGCGGGCGCGTACTACGACGTTTCGGTAAGCGGCACCGGATCCGTGCAGACGAGCGGCGACGGCGCGGTCGGCATCGAAGGGTTCAGCCTCTACGGCGGGATCAGCATCGCCGCAGGTTCGGTGACTACGACCGGCGAGTACGCGCAGGGCATCCGCGCCTATGCGGCCAGCTTCTACGGTGGAAGCGACGTGACGGTGAACGTCGGGTCGGTCACGACGAGCGGCACGCTATCGGACGGCATCGCTGCCCTTTCATTGACCGGCAATGTCGACGTGACCTCCACCGGCGCGATCTCGACGGCGGGAGACGGGGCGTTCGGCGCCTATGCCTTCAGCCTGCTCGGCGATGCCTCGATCACGGTCAACGACGTGACCACGACCGGCGACGACGCGGTGGGCGTGCAGGCCTATGGCTACAACGCCAGCGTCACCGTCAACGGCGACCTTTCGACAAGCGGCACTGACGGCGACTTCTACTTCGGCGCGGGCGGCGTGCAGGCGACGGGCTCGTTCGGCACCGCGACGGTCACGATCAACGGCTCGGTGACAACTGCAGGCAATTACGCCACCGGCGTCTTCGCGAGCGGCTACTACGGCGCGACCGTCACCAATTCGGGTGCCATCGCGACCAGCGGCGACTTCGCCAACGGCGTCACCGTCGAGGCGATCTACGGCCCCGGCGTGGTGGTGAACAACGGCACGATCGCGACCTCGGGAGAGAGCAGCGCGGGCATCATCGTCGATGGTTACGACGATGTCGTGGTGCAGGGCTCGGGCTCAGTGACGACCTCTGGCAATTATTCGGCGGGCATCGGCGTATCGACGATCTACGGTACGGCGTCGGTCACGATCGGCTCGGTGGCGACTACCGGCGAAGTGGCGACGGCGATCAACGCCTATGGCTCGCAGGGCACGACGGTCAGCGTTGGTACGGTCTCGACCGAGGGTACGAACTCGCTGGGCGTGCTGGCGGGCAGCTACGGCGATGTCAGCGTGACCGCAGGCCATGTCTCCACTGCCGGGGACGACAGCGATGCGATCCGCGCGGCAACGTTCGGCACCGGCAGCACAATCACCATCGATGCGGGCAGGCTCAGCACGGCGGGCGCGAACAGCAATGCGATCACCGCGCTCGGCTTCGGCGGCGACGTGGCGGTCAACCTGACGGGCGCGGTTACGGCGGCGCAGGATACGGCGATCACGATCCAGTCGGCGGGCGACGTGACCGTCGCTGTCGGAACGGCGGCGTCAGTGACGGGAGCGATCGACGGTATCGAGACCGATGCCGAGGGCACCACCACGATCACCAACCGGGGGACGCTCAACACTGGTAGCGGCCATGCCATCGTCGTGGCGGGCGGTCCGGCGGTGATCGCCAACGCGGGCACCATCAGTGGCCGCGTGCTGCTGTCGGCGGGCGATGACCGCTTCACCAATACCGGCCTGTTCCGCGCGAGCGCCAGCAGCGACTTCGGCGCGGGCAGCGACGTGTTCACCAACTCCGGCACGCTGCTCGTCGATGCACCGGGCACCGCGCCGCTCAGCGTGACCTTTACCGGGCTGGAAGCCTTCGCTAACTCGGGGCTCGTGGACTTGCGCAACGGCACCGTGGGCGACCAGCTGACGCTGCGCGGTTCCTTCACCGGATCGGGCGCGAGCCGGCTGGGCCTCGACCTCACCTCCAGCGCGGCGGGCGTGATGACGGCTGACCGGCTGAACGTCGGCACGACGGCGGGATCGACGCAGATCCAGCTCGACCTTGGCGGCACCGTCTACGTCACGCCGGGGCTGACGCTGGTGCAGGCCTCGGCGTCGTCCTCGCCCACGGCCTTCACGCTGGCGCCGGACCTTGCCGAAGTAGGCTTCGTCGCGCTCGATCTTGTCTACCGGCCGACGACGTTCGCCTACCAGCTCGTCGGCACGCCGGGTGCGGGGGCCTATCGCGCGGCCAAGGCGCTCGAGGGGGCGCAGAGCCTCTGGTATCGTTCGGCCGACGCGGTGACGGCGCACCTTGCCGCCGTGCGCGACGGGCGGTTTTCCAACGGTGCGGACTCAGGCGGCTTCTGGCTGCAGATGTCGGGCGGCGTCGACAAGCGGGACGAGACACGCTCAGTCAGCCAGTTCGGCATCGCGCGCAGCTATGACCTCGATTACCGGCAGGACTACTTCGGCGGCCAGCTCGGCTTCGACATCGGCACCATGGGCGAGAAGGGCGGCGTGGTCTTCGGCCTGACCGGCGGCTACCTTTCCTCCACCCTGCGCTTCGCGGAGGCGACCCGGTTCGAGTACGACGCGTTGAACGCTGGCGCCTATGCATCGCTGCGGGCGGGTGGGTTCTTCGCCAACGGGCTGCTCAAGTACGACCATTACTGGATCGACGCGCACGGCGGCTCGACCGGGTACAAGGACAGCCTCGGCGGCGATTCCATCGGCGCGCAGGCGGAGGCGGGCTTCCGCTTCGGCTCGACCGGGTTCTTCGCCGAACCGCTGGCGAGCATCGCCTACGTGCGCACCAGCCTCGACGATCTGGAGGCGCTCGGTCAGGTGCTCGACTACGACCGCGCCGACGGGTTGCGTGGCAAGGCGGGCCTGCGCCTCGGTGGCACCACGGCCATCGGCGGCGGCAACATGCTCACGTTCTATGCCAGCGGCATGGCGGTGAAGGAGTTCAAGGGCCGGGACGGTGCGACCTTCGTGTCCGGTCCCTACGCCCTCGCGCTCGGCAACCGCCGCATCGGCACGTACGGGCAGGGCACGCTGGGCCTCAACGTGACGACTCCGGGCGGCATCAGCGGCTTCATCGAGGGCACGCTCGACGCCAGCGGCGACTACAGCGGTGCGGGCGGCCGGGCCGGGATCAAGATCCCGTTCTGAGGCATCCCGGCAAGCAGGACATCATGACGGAAACCGAATGACGGATACGGGCAAGGCCCCCGCGAACGGGCCGACCAACATCTCGGTCTCGCGTGGGCTGGCGGACTGGCTGCTGCGCAACCGCGCGAGCTTCGCGTTCACTTCGTACCAGACCGGGCAGCTGTTCCTGACCGGGGTGCTGGCGAACGGGACGATCTCGTTCAACCAGCAGAACTTCACCCGCGCGATGGGGGTCTGCTACCAGCCGGGGCGGCTCTACCTCGGCTCGCTGCATCAGGTCTGGCGGCTGGAGAACATGCTGAAGCCCGGGCAGGTGGCGAACCAGCAGTTCGACATGGCGCTCGTCCCGCGCAACGCGCAGACCACGGGCGACGTCGACGTGCATGAGGTCGGCACCGACCGGGCGGGCCGCGTTCTGTTCGTCAACACGAAATACAGCTGCCTCGCCACGCTGGACCTCAACCACAGCTTCCGTCCGATCTGGAAGCCGCCCTTCATTTCGAAGCTGGCGCCTGAGGACCGCTGCCACCTCAACGGCATGGCGATCCAGGACGGCCGCCCGCGCTACGTCACCGCTGTCAGCCGCAGCGACATCGTCAACGGCTGGCGCGAGCGGCGGCACGAAGGCGGCGTGCTGATCGACGTCGACACCGACCGTATCGTCACCGACCAGCTCTCGATGCCGCACAGCCCGCGCGTCGACGGCGCGTCGGTGCTGGCGCTCGACAGCGGGCGCGGACAGATCATCCGCATTGATCCCGAAACCGGCCGAAAGACCGACATCGCCTTCTGCCCCGGCTTCCTGCGCGGCATGGCGCTGCACAATGGCCATGCGCTTGTCACCATCTCCAAGCCGCGCAACGGCACGTTCGCCGGCCTCCTGCTCGACGGCGAGATCAAGGCGCGCGATGCCGAACCGTGGTGTGGCGTGCTGGTGGTGGAGCTTTCCAGCGGCAGCATTGTCGAATGGATCAGGCTGGAAGGCTTCATCACCGAACTGTTTGACGTGACCGTACTGCCCGGCGTGCGCTGTCCGATGTCGATCGGGCCAGAGACGCTGGAAATCCGTTCGACGATCAGCTTCGACGAGACTGTGCGGCCGCTGGAGTGAGGGTATTGCAAGCCGATCTTCAACCGCTATTTGCCATGCAAACCAAGAAAGCATCTCAGTTTGCCTAGCGCGGGGCATTGCCATCCGGCTTCTGGCGCTCCGTCGATGACGTCCCATTGCAGGATTCCGTTTCAGGAGGCTGGCATAGCAAGAATGCTCGGTTGTTGACCGCCAAAATCTCGCCTACCCGACTAGTTCATCACCGTAAGCCGAATGGCGGGCTTCAAAGCTCTAACCCGAAAACGGACCGGTGGCTCACGGCAAAAGGCCTTCACAATGGAACAGCGGAACGTCCGGACCTGGGGCTCGAAAGCTAACGGCTGAACGACGGATAAGGGTCGAAGCGGACGAAACCGGTTACGAGGCGCAATCCGAGTTACATTCAGCGTACGGGAAAAAAGTGCGCTCGGCAGGCACTTAATCGTCGAAACGATGGAGGACCACTACTTCGAACTGAGCGTCCTGCGGCGCCGCCAGGGATCTCGGTCGCGATGGCACCTCACGGCCAAATTCGGGTTCGAACCGGGCCAGCGTGTGGCCGTCAGCGTCCGAAAATGGTGTGGGGCTTAGTGTGGGACTGATTGTCACGGAACTATTTTTATAGTTGTATTTCATTACTTTAGATGTACAGGAAAATCCCTCCCGCTCCGCCATTCACCCATCCCCCAGTGTTCGTAGACAACTGCCGGAACGCCCGGATTTCCGCGGTTATTCTGGTTGCCGTCAATCGTTCCTGTTCATTCAAATTCGCCTACAGCCCCGTTAAAATGTGGGGAACTGACATGGGCAAGCTGACCGCCACCGAATTCAGAGCCGCATAGGGCAGGCCCGACGGGCATCTGAACCTTCCATACCCTTGTGCTAAGCTTGGGCTTGCGACAGACCTCCAATGTCGGAAGTCCTGCCTCCTGCAGATCATAGTCGATGAGTGCTGCAAACACGCGGCCGGTCTTGCCATTCGACCTTTCTCACAGAGACAGGCCGCTGGGCGACAAGATCGAACGACGGCGATCTGGCAGCACCATGTCATGCATGCACTTCGCTTCTTTCGTCGCCGGGCTGTTCTGGCCGCTCTGGTCGTGGCAATCGCGGTCGGCCTTGCCGGCGCAGAGGGGGCGATCGCCGCACTGCCATCGCAAACGTCGGCGACGCCTCGGGCGGTTACACGCTCCGGCACCGTCATAGGCAGCGTACAAGACCAAGTGGAGGTCTTTCGAGGCATCCCCTACGCGGCGCCCCCGGTCGGCGAGCTGCGTTGGCGGGCGCCGCAGCTGGCTCCGGCCTGGAAGGGGGCTCGGCCTGCCCTCGCGTTCGGCGCCGACTGCATGCAGGACACGAAGACCAATCCGCTGCCACCCGGGCATGCGGTCCCAGCATCGGAAGACTGCCTATACCTCAACGTCTGGCGGCCGGCCGGAACGAAGGCGGGCGAACGTCTTCCGGTGATGGTGTGGATTCATGGCGGCGGGTTCATCATGGGCTCGGGCGCGATGTCGACTTACGACGGATCAGCCCTGGCCCGAAGGGGCGCCATCATCGTCACCATCAATTACCGGCTCGGCCGCTTCGGCAATTTCACAACGCCCGCATTGTACGAACAGCAAGTCAAGTTCGGCGAACCGGCGGCGAACTTCTGGCTCATGGACCAGATTGCGGCCCTGCGCTGGGTAAGGGACAATGCAGCGGGCTTCGGCGGCGATCCCGATCGGGTCACGCTCATCGGCGAATCGGCTGGTGCCGTCTCCGTGGCCACGCTGCTCGCGGTGAAGCCGGCGCTGGGGCTGTTCCGACAGGCGATCATGCAGTCCGGCTCTCCCCGCCGGATCCTCACACCTCTTGCGCAAAGCCAGCAGGCAGGGCTGTCGTGGGCCTTGTCGAAGGGCATCGCGGACGATGACCCCGCTGCCTTGCGCCGCCTTTCCACGCAGATCGTGCTCGATGCTCCGGTCACCGCGGTCAGCGAACCGGTGGAGGACGGTGATCTGCTGTGCGAACCCCCGTCCGCCACATTCGCGCGCGGACAGGCGGCGAAGGTGCCTGTGCTGATCGGAGCGAACGACTGGGAGGAAAGCCTGCTGCGGTGGATGCCGGACGCGCTGCCGGCCCTCGCGGCGCGGCTCGGCGCCCACCGCGCGGAAGGGTTGCGACTGTACGATGCAGCGCGCATCGGAGAGAATGCGGCCTTGAGCCGCATGTGGGGGGACGCTGCGATGGTAGAGCCGGCGCGGCAGACCGCCCGCCTGGCTCTCGCCGCGGGAGGTCCGGTTTGGCTCTACCACTTCTCCTATGTGCCTGAGGCCCTGCGCGCCACGCGTCCCGGTGCGGGACACGGCGACGAGATCGAATTCGTCTTTGCCAATCCGAACGCGCAATCCGGCTGGACGCAGGACGATCAGGCGATGGCCGATGCGATGGCTGCGAGGTGGATCGCCTTCGCAAAGACCGGATTTCCCGGCGTCGTCGAATCTCCGGCCTGGCCGCAGCTTACCCGCGAAGAGGACATCCTGCTGGCGTTCACGAATTCCGGACAACGCATCGTCCGGGAGTACAAGAAAGCGCAGCTTGATTTCCTGCGTGATCGCCTTGGCCGAGGGTCGCTCTACGGAGACAAGTAATCTCCTGCCCGTGGGCGGCTGACCAAGCCAGGCGGCCGATGGGGGCCATAGCCGACGACGATGACGCGTTTTCCACATGCCTCTCGTGCTCGCGCTCGTCGCGACGTGCCGGCGTCAGGGCCGTCTTCGGGCGCGGGCCCGAGGGCCCGCGCTCCCGGGTTTAGCGGCGGACCGGGCGGTCGATGATGGCCTGGCGCGGCTTGGGCAGGACCACGCCGACCTGGCGGGCATAGGCCTCCCAGGCGGCCACGAGTTGCGCCTTGCGGGCAGGCTCGCCGGGGGAGAGGTCGTGGAGTTCGCCGGGGTCGGCGGCCACGTCGAACAAGCGCCAGGTGCCATCCCCGGCATCGGTGATCTTCCAGTTGCCCTGTCGCAGGCTGCGGCCGCCGAACAGCTCCTCGCCCACGGCATCGTCGGCGCCGTAGACCTCGGTCGAGCGGCCCTGCAGCCAGCCCGCCCAGCTCTTGCCCCGGATCGGGCGCACCGCGCGCCCCTGGAAACGCGATCCCGGCGGGGAGACGTGCGCCAGGTCGAGCACCGTGGGCACCACGTCCGCGACGTTGGTGTAGGCGCGGCCGATCCCCCGCTTGATGCCCGGGCCCGAGAGGAACGACACGACGCGGATGCCGCCCTCGGTCGGATAGGCCTTCACCCGCCACGAGGGAGCGGTGGCGGCCGTCGCCCAGCCCGGTCCGACGGACTCGTAGGACGAGGCCTGGCCGATGTTCTCCACCCGGTTGTCGGCGCGGGCATGGACCGCGTTCAGCATGCCCATGCTGGGCTCGTCGAGGTTGGAGCCTTCGGCGCCGTTGTCGGCCAGGAACAGGATGACGGTGTTCTCGTACTCGCCCGTGTCCTTGAGCGTGCGGATTACCCGCCCGAGCGCCTCGTCCATCCGGTCGACCATCGCCGCGTAGACTTCCATGCGGCGGATCTCGCGCGCCTTTTCGGCGGGGGTGAGCGCAGCCCAGCGGGGGGCGAGATCGGCATCGTGCGCCGCCACCTCGGGATCGAGCAGCCCCAGTTCGACCTGGCGCTTCAGCCGCTGCTCTCGCAGCGCGTCGTAGCCGGCGTCGTAGCGTCCCTTGTACTTCGCGATGGTTTCGGGCGGCGCCTGCAAGGGGAAGTGCGGCGCCGTGAAGGCCAGGTAGGCGAAGAACGGCTTGGCGCCCTCGGTCCCCGCCTTGGCGGCCTTCAACTGGGAGGCGAGGCTGTCCGCGAAATAGTCCGACGAGTAGAACGTCTCGGGCAAGGTCAGCACTTGCTGGCCGTTCCTGGTATAGGCCGCTCCGAAGCTGGTGCGGTCCTGGGCCACGGCCTTGCCGAAGTGGTTGTGCCCCCCTTGCAGCAGCGCGAAGCTGGTCTCGAACCCGCGGGCATGCGGGTCCTGCTCCGGCGTGAGGCCGAGGTGCCACTTGCCCGCGTAGTGGGTGCGGTAGCCCTTGTCCTTGAGGAGCTCGGCGAGCGTCGCGTTATCGGCCCTGAGCGAGCCTTCGTAGTTCGGCTTGCCGACCTGGTTGGGCGCGAGGACCTCGACCATGTTGCCCACGCCCGCCTCGTGGTGGTCGAGCCCGGTCAGCAGCATCGAGCGCGTCGGCGAGCAGGTGGGTGCGGTATGGAAGCCGGTCAGCTTCAGACCGCGCGCGGCGAGCGCGTCGAGGTTGGGCGTGGCGATCTCCCCGCCGAAGGCGCCGATGTCGGAATACCCGAGATCGTCGGCGACGATGATGAGGAAGTTGGGCCGCTGCGGCGTCGCCGCCTCCTGCGCTGGCGCCGGGCCGGCGGCAAGCGCGACGAGCGCGGTGGTGAGATAGGCAAGCTTGCGTATCATGTGGATCTCCCTGGACGGTTCCTTCGAAGTTGTAGCGTTGGGCACGGGCGTCACCACTTGGCGCGCAGGGTGGCGCCCACGGTGCGCGGCTCTCCGACGATCGCGGTGATGAGGCCGAAGGTGCCCGGCGATCGCGAGACGTAGTAGTCCTCGTTCGTCAGGTTGCGGGCCCAGAACGCGAGGTCGTATGTGCCGTCGCCGAAGCGCAGGCCGACGCGGGCGTTGACCACGCCATAGGCCGGCACCACGCCGTAGATGCTGTTGGTGGCGGTGCTGTTGAACGAGGAGCGGTGCAGGAAGTCCGCGTGAACGTAGCCCTCGACATCGCCCCCGAGCGGCTGCGAGGCGTCGGCCCCCAGCGAATAGGCGAACTTCGAGACGCCCGGCAGGCGCGTGCCGGAAAGATCCTGCACCTGCGGCGTGCCGGGGATGGCAAGCTCCGGGCGCTGGGGGGCGTTGGCGTAGCTGACGAACTTGGCGTCGGTGTAGGCGCCGGACGCGGTCAGCCGCAGCCACGAGGTCGCGGAAAAGGCGAGATCGGCTTCCAGCCCCTTGGAGCGGACCTTGGGGATGTTGTCGATGTACTGGACGAAGGCGGTGGTGCCCGGCACCTGCTCCGACACGTTGCCCTGGTAGTCCTTGACGTTGGTGAGGAACGCGGCGGCGTTGAAGGTGAGGCGGTTCTGCAGGAACTGCGACTTCAGGCCGATCTCGAAGGCATCGACCTTCTCGGGCGCGACCACCGGCCGGCTGGCGCCGCCCGCGGTGACGTTCAGGCCGCCCGACTTGCTGCCGTGCGAATACGTCGCGTAGAGCAGGGCATCGGGCGTCACCTTGTAGCCCAGCGTCACCAGCCCCGAGAGCGCATCCGACTTCTGCTTGGCCTCGAACGCGACATCGGTCACCTGGAACTGCGCCTGCTGCGCGGCCGTGAGCAGGCTGCGGTCGCCGCCGCTGTCGGGCGCGAGGAAGCGGCTGAAGGAGCCGTCCTTGTCCTCGTGCGTGTAGCGCAGGCCCGCGGTCAGCGTCAGCGCATCGGTCAGGTGCCAGTCGAGCTGGCCGAAGGCCGCATAGCTCTTGGTGCGCGGATCGGAATAGCTGTCGGTCACCAGCCCGGTGAGCGCCCGGTCGAGCGTGGCGAGCGCCGCGGGCGGCGTGCTCGACGGCAGGTTCCACTCGGCGAAATCGGCACCGTAGCCGGTCTTGCCGTAGCCGCGGATGATCTGCCAGAAATAGAACAGCCCGACCTGGTAGTCGATCGTGTTCTCGCCGTTGGAGGCGAACCGCAGCTCCTGGCTGAACTGGCGCTGGAAGTTCTGCTGCTGTGCCAGCGTGTTGATCGAGAGCGAGGTGCCGTCGCCGTCGTTCGCCGGATACCAGTCCCACCACCGGTACGCGGTGATAGAGGTGAGCGATGCCGGGCCGAGGTCCCAGTCGATCTCGCCCGAAACGCCGTAGCTCTCCATGTTGGCCTGGTAGTGCGCGTCGGCAGCGCCCACGCGCGAAAACGCGTTCTCGGTGGGCAGCGCGTAGTTCAGGCGGGCGGCGCGGTCGAAGATGTTGTTGGCGATCACCGTCCCGTTGGCGAAGGTCGAGAAGTAGCCGTCGATCAGGTTGAGCTGGTGGTGCAGCGTCTGCTTCGAGTAGTCGGCGATCACCCGGATCTTCACGTCGTCGGCCGGCAGGATCAGCAGTTGCCCGCGCGCGGTGAAGTTGTCGTAGTCCTGTGCCTTGGTCAGGTCGGCCTGGTTGAGCAGGAATCCGTCGCGGTGGGTGTCGGCCACGCTCAGGCGCACCGCCACCTTGTCGGCGATGATCGGCACGGAGCCGGAGGCGCGGATCTGGTGATAGCCGTAGTCGCCCAGCGATCCCTCGACGGTGAGGTCGGGATCGAAGCTGGGCGCGCGGGTGGTGACGTTCAGCGCGCCCGCCGTGGTGTTCTTGCCGAACAGCGTGCCTTGCGGTCCGCGCAGCACCTCGACCTGGGCGATGTCGACGAGGTCGAACTGCGATTGGCCCGGCCGGCCGAAATAGACGCCGTCGACATAGAACCCGACGCCGTACTCCAGGCCGTCGACCGCGAGCGAGGAGTTGGCGCCCAGGCCGCGGATGTTGACGTTGGTGTTGCGCGGGTTGAAGCTCGCGACCTGCAGGCTGGGGACGAGCTGCTGGATCTGGTTGACGGTGAAGTTTCCGGTGCGATCGAGTGTACCGGCGTCCACCACGCTGATGGCGACGGGCACGTCCTGCGAGTTCTCCTCGCGGCGGCGGGCGGTGACCACGATCGGGTCGCCGATGGCCTCGGCCTCGGCCGCCGCTTCGCTGCCGGCGGCCTCCCCGGCCGCCTCCTCGGCGGACAGGGCCGGTGTCGCGGCCACCAGCGCCAGCACGGCGGCGCTGCCGCGCAGTGCCAAATTCCTCATGTCGTCTCCTCCTGAACGTGTCGTCAAAGGCGCCTGGCCCGCAGGTACGGCGCGCGCGAGATGGGGGCGCAGCGGGGTGCTGCGCCGTGGAGATCGGGGTTGTCGGTGCAAGGATGGCCGCGGCGTACGGCCAGGCTGCTGCCGGCTCCGGACGCCCGGCGGGGGCGTCCGGCCGGGCCTTTCGGTTGTGGGCGGCGCTAGGGCCGGTCGCGATCAGGCATGGGCGCCTGCCGCACGGCGATCGAGCTCGCGCCGGATCTGCGCATGGGCCGCCTCGTCGAGGGTGAAGCCGCGCAGCAGCGCCGCGGAGCACAAGTGGGCGAGCGCCGGTCCCACCGCAAAGGTGACCAGCAGGGCGGTGAGCGCGGTCGGGCTGTTGTGCGCCGCCGCCGGATCGAACCCGGCCGCGCCGACCAGCGGGAGCGCGACGCCCACCGCCAGCGCCATGCCGGCCTTCATCGAGATACTGAAGGCGGAGAAGAACAGGGCGGTGCGGTCCTGCCCGGTCTTGAGACGATGCTGGTCGGCGATGTCCGAGACCATCGCCCGCAGCATGAGATTGCCGGAGCCCTGGGCGAGCCCCTGCGCCGCGGTGAGTGCGATCAGCAGCCCGAGGTTGCCGGGGGTCAGCGCGAGGAGGCCGAGGTTGATCGCGACTTGCACCAGCTCGCCGGTGATCGCCGCGCGATGCTTGCCGATGCGGCTCGCCACCTGCATCCAGATCGGCCCGGCGGCGATGCCGAAGATGTACTGCGAGAGCATCAGCGTCGCGCCCCACTCGGGCAGGCCCATGTAGATCGAGACGACGAACAGCAGCAGGGTGTTGCGCACGCCTTGCCCGAAGGTCACCGCCAGGTCCGAGAGGATGACGCGCAGGAGCAGCTTCTCCCGCGCGATCACCCGGATCGTGGCGAGGGGGCCGAGCGGCTTCGCGCGCGATGCCTCGCGCGCGGGCGCCTCCGGAAAGGCGCGGAGGGTGAGCCAGGCGGCGGGCAGGAGCGCCAGCAGGACGAAGCCGCCCATTGCTCCCAGCTTGAGCCTGTCGTCGCCCAGGTGGAGATGGTCGATCAGGGCAGGCAGCAGGATGACCAGCAGGAGCGCCGAGGACGACGCGACGGTGGCGAAGGTGGCGACGCGGGTGCGCTCGTGATACTGGCCGCTGATCTCTCCCGACCAGGCGAGATAGGGGATCTGGATCATGGCGCAGCCGAGGTAGAACGTGAACAGCGCCAGGCCCAGGTAAAGCGGGGAGACGCCGGCCGGCGGGAAGAACAGCGCCGCCGCGGCCAGGGCAAAGACGATGACGCCGGCGGCGATCCAGGGGCGGCGGCGTCCCAGCCGGCTGCGCGTGCGATCGCTCAGCGTGCCGACCAGGGGATCGGCGAAAACCCCCCAGAGCCGCTCGAGAAGGAAGATCGTGCCGAGCGCGCCCAGCGAGATCCCGAACTGCTGCGCGTAGATCGCCGGCAGGAAGTTGAGGATCGGCAGCTGCGCCGCCGTGAACGGGATCGCCAGGGTGGAGAAGGCGGCGAGCCGCCGCGCGCTCAATCCGCTCTGGACGGGCTCCGCCCTCTCGTTCTGGGGGGAGCGTGCGGAAGCATATATCGTTGCCATGACCCGGGCCTTTGCGCTGGACGGGGAAGGAGGGGATCGGCAGCACCCTGCCGCCGATCCCGGCCTGGTTCAGGCGGACGCGGGGGCCGCCTGCTTCTCCTTGCGACGGGTGTGGCTGCGGCGGCCGTCGATGCCGACCGGCACATCGCCGTTCACAGTGGCGCGGCGCAGGGTGCGGCGCTGCAGGCCGAAGTCCGCCACCGCGCGGTGCTGCGTGGCGCGGTTGTCCCAGAACGCCACGTCGCCCGCCTGCCAGCGCCAGCGCACGACGTTCTCGGGCTTGAGGATCTGGTCCTGCAGCACGTTGAAGAGCGCCTGCGAATCCTTCTGGGTGAGCCCCACGAAGTTCTTCACGAAGTGGCCGAGCAGCAGGTTGCGCTGCCCCGACACCGGGTGGACGCGCACCACCGGATGCTCGGTCTCGTAGACCGTCGAGGCGAACACCTGGCGCTGGAAGGCCTCACGGCTCTGCGCGCCCGCCGGGGCGTCCTTGGTGACGCCGAACTGGGCCGCATAGTCGTAGTCGTTGGTGTGCACCGCCCAGAGCGTGTTGGCCAGCTGGCGCAGCGGCTCGGGCAGGCCCTCGTAAGCGGTCTCGGTGTTCGCCCATAGCGTGTCGCCGCCCGCCTCGGGCACGGTGATCGCGCGCAGGATCGAGCCCTTGGGATAGGCATCGACGAAGGTCACATCGGTGTGCCAGCTCGAGGCGGCGTAGCCTTCCTTGCTGTCGAGCTCGAGCAGGTAGCTCGACCCCTGCGCCACCGGCACCGTCGGATGGGCGACCGGATCACCGAACAGCGCGGCGAACTTCTCGTGCTCGGCATCGTCGAGGTGCTGCTGGCCGCGGAAGAAGATCACCTTGTGCCGCACCAGCGCGGCTTCGATCGCCTGGACGGTCCCGGCGTCGAGATCGCCGGAAAGCTGCACGCCCCGGATCTCGGCGCCGATGCGGCCGGTGATCGGGACGATGTCGAGCGGGGAGGAGCCGTCCTTGGCGTTGGGGTAGCTGTCGATTGCGGTGGCCATGTCGAATATCCTTCAGTTGAGCAGGTACGGGGGATCATCGGCCGCACGCACGGGGCGTGGGCGCAGGGCCTCCTTCGCGAGGAGGGGCAGGTCACGGGGTTGCAGCGAGCCGGCGCGCGGCGCGCGCACCCGTGCCGGAGCGGCGGGAAAGCGGCCTTGCGTGTCCAGCTCGCGCCGGCGCCTGCATGTCAGGGAGCCGGCACCCCGAGGGGATCAGCGGGGTAGGGTGGGGTACGTTGGCATCGTCTCACCTCGTCTTGGAGGGGAACACGAAGCGTGGCGCTGTCGCCTGAGCATCGCGCGCTTTAGCGGTTGGTAACGCGGAGCAAGCTGCTTCCCGATCAAAAGCCGCGGGTCAGGTCGATGATGCGCGGAAGGCCTGACCGTCCGAGTCCGCGTATATGTCTATCTATGCCGTAGAGATTGCAGGGGTCAAGTGAAGCTTTGCTTCTGGCGCGGGTAGCTGGCTTTGTGGAGCACTGCTCGTCCCTCGGAACCCACTGCTCGCCGCCTGCCGTCAAGCGCTCGGTCGAGCCGTTCCTTCAACGAGAGCGAAAAAGGGAAACCAAGGGCTGCGGCATCCGTTGGCGGAGCAAGTGAACACGAACGCCTCCCCCGGGTGGTCACGCGAAGAGGAACGACGAGATGCAGCGCAATCGCCCGATCGGGGTGGCGGCCGGAGTCCTCGCCGGCGGCCTGGGGCTCGCCGCGGTGTACCGGCTGTGGCTTGCCCGGTCCGGCGCGGCGGACCCGCACAAGGTCGGCTATCCTCCGCTCGGCGTTCTTAAGCCGCTCGACGAGGGGCTGTGGATCGTCGACGACACCATGGTTGCCAGCGGCCTTCCGCTGCCCATCCGCATGACGGTGGTCCGGTTGGCAGACGGCGGCCTGCTGCTGCATTCGCCGGTCGCCTCGACCCCCGCGCTCATCGCTGCCGTGCAGACGCTCGGCCCGGTCCGTCACCTCGTCGCGCCCACGACCGCGCACTGGACCCATCTTGCCGAGTGGCAGCGGGCCTGTCCCGAGGCGGTCACCTGGGGTGTCCCCGGCCTTCGCGATCGCCTGCAGGTGCGCCTGTCGGGCTTGCGGATCGACCACGACCTGGAGGAGCACGCACCCGCGCCCTGGCAGGACGCCATCGAGCAGGGCCTGCTGCGCGGTGGGGGCGGCTTCTGCGAGGCGTACCTCTTCCACCGCCCGAGCGGCACGCTCATCCTCTGCGACGCGATCCAGAACCTGGAGCCCGCGAAGCTGCCGCCAGTCACCCGTCTCCTCGCCCGGGTCGCCTCCGGAACGCGCGCCACGACGGCCCGCCACGTGCGCACCGCACTGCGCCTCGGCGGTCCGCAGGTGAAGGCGGCCGCCCGGCGCATGGTCGACCTCCAGCCCCGGCGCGTGCTGTTCGCGCACGGGTTTCCGTTCGAAGCCGATGCCGCGCGCCGCCTGCGCCGCGCGTTCCGGTGGCTGTTGGGGTACGCCTGACGTGGAGAACCGACACCTGCGACGGGTGCGGCACCGATCCCGGCTGCATCCCCTCGTCAACCCCGTCCACGCCGCCTTCTGCAAGGCGGGCGCGCTGCCGTCGCTGTCGACCGCGGCGTTCCAGGCGCTGATGGGGGGCATCGCCGACGTGACCCCCGCCCCGATTGACGCCGCGATACACCGCGCGCTCAGCGAACCCGGCTCGGCCGACAAGGAGTAAGCACAATGGACAGCACCGAAGAGATCAAGCCCCCTCTGCCCGAACAGCAGCAGGACGTCCCCGGCACCACCGCCGAGATGAACCCCCGTCCCGACCATGGGGAGGAGAGCTATCGCGGCTCCGGGAGACTAGAGGGGAAGAAGGCGGTCATCACCGGCGGCGACAGCGGCATCGGCCGCGCCGTCGCCATCGCCTTCGCCCGCGAAGGCGCCGATGTGCTGATTTCCTACCTCAACGAGGACGAGGACGCGCAGGATACCGCCCGCTGGATCGAGCAGGCCGGGCGCAAGGCCGTGCTCGTCCCCGGCGACATCAGCGCGGCGGACCACTGCCGCGCGATCATCGACAAGGCCGTCGACGCGTTCGGGCGGATCGACATCCTCGTCAACAACGCCGCCCACCAGATGACGTTCGAGGCACTGGAGGACATCCCCGACGAGGAGTGGGAGCTGACGTTCCGCACCAACATCCACGCGATGTTCTTCCTGGCGAAAGCCGCGGTTCCGCACATGAAGGGCGGTGCGATCATCAACACCACCTCGGTCAACGCCGACATGCCGAAGCAGACGCTGCTGCCTTACGCGACCACCAAGGGCGCGATCCAGAACTTCACGGGTGGCCTGGCGCAGTTGCTGGCGAGCAAGGACATCCGCGTGAACTGCGTCGCCCCGGGGCCGGTCTGGACGCCGCTCATCCCCTCCACCATGCCGCCCGAGCAGGTGAAGGAATTCGGGCAGAGCTATCCGATCGGTCGTCCCGCCCAGCCCAAGGAGCTGGCGCCCGTCTACGTGATGTTGGCCAGCGACGAGGCCAGCTACGTCTCGGGCGCGACGGTCGCGGTGACCGGCGGCAAGCCGGTGATCTGAGACGCAGACGGCGGAGCGGGCGACATCTCGCCCTGCGGACTGTGATCGGGGCGCCGCTGCCGATCACAGGTCGAGGGCGATACTCGTGAAGATGTACCGGCCGACCTGGTCGTAGATCGTGGTGTCCTTGTAGACCGGATAGATCAGGGGCGGGCGCAGATCCGTCAGATTGCGGATGCCCAGCGTGGCGGTCATGGCCGCGGCCACCTTCCACCTGACGGAGGCATCGGCATAGAGGCGCATGGCCAGCTTGTTGCGATCGAACACTTCGGCCGATTCGGCGCTGATGTCGTAGCGGCTCGCGCCCAGCATCCGCAGGTTCAGCGTCGCACCGAAGCGGCCGCTTTCCAGATCGAGCATCGCGTTGCCTCGCCAGCGCGGATGCTCCCAGTCGCCGGCGTAGGCGACGTCACCGGTGGCGATGCCGGGCGTGCTCTCGACCATGTGGCGCATGAGGTAGGTGCCCTTGACGTCGATGCGGAGCGCGCCGGTTCCGAGCGGCAGGCGATAGGCCAGGCCGATGTCGACGCCGCGGGCGGTCAGCCGTGCGGCATTGACCTGGCTCGTCGATATCGCGGTGACACGGCCGTCGGCGGGGTCGCGGCGAACGAGGCCGCAGAAGAGGTTGTCGGTGGTCGGAAGATCGACGCAGAGGTTCAGGATCGTGGTGTAGTCGAACTGGGTGATGGCGTCGCGGATGTCGATGTTCCACAGGTCCACCGTCAGCTCGGTGCCCGGCACGGAGGCGGGGCGCAGCACCGCGCCCACGGTGAAGCTGTTCGAGGTTTCCGGTGTGAGATCGGGATTGCCCTGGGTGGTGATGACCGGACCGACCTTGATGTCGCCAAGCGGGACGAGGATGCCCAGCGCGCGGCAGTTCGCCGATCGGGTGGCGCTTTGATAATAGTCCGCGGCCTCGCACGGATCGGTGATGGACCCAGCTTGCCGCGAGACCGGGACCTCGTAGAGCTCGCCGAAGTTGGGCACGCGCACGCTGCGCGATCGCATCGCGCGTAGCAGCAGACCCGCCACGGGAGACCACGTCCCACCCAGCTTCCAGGTCCCGGTGCTGCCGACGGAACTATAGCGCGAATACCGGTAGGCGCCTTCCAGGTCGAGGCTCTGCGCCAGCGGCAGGTCGCGCAGCAGCGGGGCTTTCGCCTCGCCGTAGATCTCCCATGCCCGCATCGAGGCGTGGAGATCGGGATGCACGGTGTAGCCCGAGCCGCCATAAGTGTACTCGGACGCCGCCAGCGGGTCGTCGCGCGTGCGCAGCGTCTCCACCCGCCGCTCCGCGCCGAGCACCACCTGCAGCGCGCCATGGGGCAAGTCCAGCACGCGGCCTTCGACATGCGCGCCGGCGATGCCCTGGGTGTTCCGGCGGCTCTCCTTGCGGGTCCCGAGCACGTATGCGGTGAGCGCGGCTGAGGGCGGCGCGCTGCCGAAGATGTCGAGCGGCACGCAGCCGTCCGCGCGCGCCTCCGGGTCACGGCACGCGGGCTGGCCGGTCTGCGGGTCGACGATCACGTCGCGCGCGGCGAGCCAGTGCGAGGCGAACGGGACGTGGGTCGTGCGCACCCGGTCGAGGGTTCGGCCATACTGGAGGAACGCGCTCCAGCGCAGGGTAGGGCTCAAGGTGCCCTCCAGCTGGTGACCGAAGGTCACGCTGCGGCGGCGGTGGATCTCCTGCATGACCGGAAAGTTCCCGTAGGTCCGGTCGATGGCGAGCCGATCCAGTCCGTTCGCGAGCATGAAGTCGCGCAGCCCTTGCGGCAGGAACGGGTTGTCGAGCAGGGCGACCGACCCCCCGGCGCCGTCGAACCAGGTCGCGCGGCTGTCGTCGCGGTGCCGCGGGAAGCTGGCCGTTCCGCGATAGGTCGAGAGGCCGAAGTCCAGGTATCCGCGATAGGCGATATCGTCGCCGAGATCGTAGTCTAGGCGGCCCATGGCGGAAAACGCCTCGATACCGCCGCGCAGCTGGTCGGAATCGCGCAAGTTGCGGCCATCGCCGCCGTCACCGTAGCTGAACTGCCCGGGATAGTAGGTCTGGTCGTAGCGCGCCGGGCGCGGAGTGCCGTTCTCCACGAGGTAGGACTGCCCGTTGAAATAGAAGCTGGGCTGGTAGGCGAAGTAGATCTGGCGGAAGTCCTCGACGGTGATCTGGTCGGGGATGCCGTCGCCCGCGCCGGTGTTCGCGGGATTGGCGATGCTGCGGATGTAGGTGCGGTAACGCTGCGCGTAGGCGAGCGGCGTCACGCGCGCGTAGGTGCCGCCCAGCGCCAGCGAGCCGCGCGACCCGGCGAAGCGCGTGCCGGTCGCGGCGGAGACCGTGCTCTCTCGCGCATCGCCCCGGTCCGAGAGGCCTTGCGTGGCCGAGAGGCTCGCGCCCTGCACATGCTGCCGGGTGATGACGTTGACGGCTCCGGTCACCGCATCCGCGCCATAGATGGCGGTGGCTCCGCCCGTGATGATCTCGATCCGGTCGATCATCGCCGCCGGCACCATCGTCAGGTCCACCGCCGAAGAGCGTGCCGAGCCGGAGACCCGGCGCATCCCGTCGATCAGCGTGAGGCTGCGGTTCGTGCCCAGACCGCGCAACGAGATCGAGGAGACGCCGGCATCCCAGGCCTGCCCGAAGGCATTGTTCAAGCCGATCCCGGCGCCGATCGCCGGCTCGGCCACCAGGGCATCGTAGGCGGAGGTGCGACCGGCACGCGCCGCCTGCTCCATGCGCACGACCCGCACCGGCATGGCCGACCGTCCTTCCTCTCCGGGGATGCGCGTTCCCGTCACCACGATCGGCTCGGACGCCGGCTCCGTGGCCTGAGGGGGAGCCGGCGGCGCGTGGTCCGCGGCCAGCACCGCCACGCTGCCGTCGAACGAGAGCACCCGGACCCCGGTCCCGGCCAGCAGGCGTTGCAGCGCCGGAAGGACGGGAGAGCGCCCGCGCACCGCGCGCGCCACGCGTCCCTTCACCGCCGCGTTGGCGACGAGGATCTGGATCCCAGCCTGGCGGGCGAACAGGCGCAGCGACGTGGCCATGGGCTGCGCGGGAACGTCGAAGCGGACCGCCGGCGCGGGCGGGCGTGCTTGCGCAGGCACGCAGATGCCGGCGAGGACAATACTCGCCACAAGAGGCAGGAAGGATCCGCGAGCGCCGCAAGGCATGGCATGCAGGCTGCTATGCGCAGCTCATTTCTTCCCGATGACGAGCGTCCCTTCGCGCTCGGTCACTTGCGCGCCGGTGAGCGCGGCCGCCGCCCTGGCGAACTCGGCCGGGCGGTCGGGACGGAAGCCGCCGACGATGGTCACCCGCCCGATGGCCCGGTCGGCAACGACGATCCGCGTGGCGTTGACCCGGTTGAAGCGGGCCGCCGCCTCGTCGATGGAGATGTTGTCGAACCAGAACGGCGACGCGCCGGCCGCGGCGGCAACCGGCTTTGCGGGGTCGAGGGTCAGCGCCTGCCCGGCGTGGAGCAGGACCGCCTCGCCCGGCGCGGCCTCGGCCCAGACGCGAACGGTGCCTTCGCTGACGCGCACGGCGGCGCCGGCGCTGCCGACGCGGCGGACCGAGTAGACCGTGCCTGTCGCCTCGGCATAGACCTTGCCCGAGCGCACGATGAAGGGGCGCGTGCGGTCCTTGGCGACGTGGAAGGTCGCCGTGCCCTGCTCCAGCGTGATGCGGCGCGCCGCGCCGTCGATCGCAGCGGAAATCCGGCTGTCCGCGCCCAGCACCACCGAGGATCCGTCGGCGAGCTGTTCCCGGCCGGTCTCCGCCGGCGTTCCCGGCAGTCCCGGTCCGCGGATGAGCACGGCGGCGACGAGGCACGCGGCCACCGCGAGACCCGCCGCCCACGCTGGCTTCGAAAGCCGCGCCCACCGCCTGGCGAAAGGCGCCGTCGCCACATCGTCATCGTTGCTGGCGACCGGGACGGGGTTGGCCACCGCGGCGTCCTGCAGGGCCAGGTAGGCCGCCTGCGCGCGCAGGTAGGCGCCCTGGTGGCGACGGTCGGCCGCCAGCCACGCCTCGAAGTCCGCATCCTGCGCCTGGCTGTCGTCGGCAAGCGCGCGGCGGGCGGCCCAGCGGGCGGCCTGCTCGTCGATGCGCGCCCTGGTCTCAGTTCCCGTCAAGCGATGCGGCCTCCCGGTTGTCGATCGCCGCGTCCTCGTCGGCAAGCATCTTCATCACCCGGCGAATGCCGCGCGTCACGTGGTTTTCCACGCTGTGCTCGCTGATGCCCAGCCGCTCGGCGGTCTCGCGCTGCGAGAGGCCCTGCAGGCGGCGCAGCTCGATCACGCGGCGACACGTCAGCGAGAAGGTGGAGAGGAAACGGTCGATGCGCAGCAGCTCCTGTCTTGCCTCCGCGGAGCGGTCGGCGCGGGGACTTGCATCCTCGACGTCGCAGAGCTCGATTTCCGTCATGGCCTTTGCACCGGCGACCTTGCTGCGGCGGAACGTGTCGGCCGCAATCGAGCGCGCGGTGGCGAAGAAGTAGGCGCGGCCGTTCTCGATGTGCTCGATCGACCCGAGCGCGGCGATGCGGCAGTAGGCTTCCTGCACCACGTCGTCGACGTCGAGCGCGGCGCCCCAACTTCGAGCCAGCCAGCGGCGTACCGCGACCTCGTGCGGCAGGATCTCGGATGCCACCCAGCGGGCGATGGTATCGCGTTGAGCCGTCATTAGGGGTCGCCGCAGGACTCCGGGAAGATGGACCGCGCCGTCCTCTAACCGCGGCACGCGCCGCCGCCCTGCCGTCTTTGCATGACATCTCCATGACAGCAGAAGTGCTGCAACTTTCATCGAAATGTCATCTAAGTGACTTTGAACTATAATTATTTTTCCAGTGACGGAACTTTTCCCGATCCGCCTCTGAGGGACTGACTGCACCCGCAGCAGGAGGTCTTTCGTGTCGCACTACCGTCCCTTGTCGTTCGTCTCCCTGGCCGCGATCACGCTCGCCACCGCGGCTCCGGTCAGCGCCCAGGAGGTCGGCCAGCCCTCCGGCGCGGATGGAGAGGAGATCGTCGTCACCGGTACCGCCCTGCGCAACCAGGAGGCTATCGCTAGCCGCCGCCAGGCGCTCGGCATCGTCGATTCGATCAGCCAGGACGACACCGGGGACCTCGCGGACGAGACACTCGCCGAAGCGCTCGTGCGCCTGCCAGGCGTCAACGACATGCAGACGCTCTATGGTGAGCAGACGGCGAAGTACATGTCGATCCGCGGCATCTCGCCCGACCTCAACTTCGTGTCGTTCGACGGCATCGGCATGTTCTCGGCCTCGAACGACGGTGCCGGCAGCCGCCGCGTCGATCTCGCGCTGATTCCCACGCAAGTCGCGCAGACCACGCAAGTCTTCAAGACCTTCACCGCCGACCTCGACGGCGGCGCCATCGGTGGCTCGACCAACATCATCCCCTACAGCGCGCTCGACGGCCGCGACCAGTGGTACGTCGATGCCCGGCTCGGCTACCGGCCGAGCTCGACCGACGTCTCCACCCGGAACGCGTATGGCGATTACGTCGACACGAAGTTCAACGGCAGCCTCAGGGGTCTCTACGTCAAGCGGTTCGGCGCCGAGGGGCAGTTCGGCGTTGTCGCGAGCGCCGTCTACACGCAGGAATCGTGGACCGCCTCCAAGCCCAACATCAATGCCCGCACGTACCTGACGGCCGCGGGCCGCACGGCCAAGGCGGACCTGTCGGACTGGGATGGCAACGCCGCCATGCCCAACCGCATCCGTACCCTGAACTACACCAAGTTCCGCAAGCTCTACGGCGGCTATCTCGGGCTGGAGTACCGCGCTGCTCCCAACCTGACGCTCTCGGCATCGGTGTTCGACTACAAGCAGGACGAAGACCAGACGCTGAACGACTATCGCGTCGATTCGATCGCCAGCCCGACATACCTCAGCCCCACCGTGGCGCGGATGAAGATCGGCGTGATCCGGCCTTTCGTGAACTACGACCGGTTCGAGACCGAGTTCCGCGGCAGCATCGTCAAGGGCCGGTGGGACGTCGGGCCGGTCACCGCGATCGAGGTGCGGGGCGGCTACGGCCGGAGCAAGTTCCGCAACACCGATCTGGGTGCCGCGTACACCTACAGCCCGCGCAACGACACCGTCGTCGTCGACATGACCGACCCGACCCCGAAGTTCACGTTCGAGAACCCGGCGGACATGACCAACCTGGCGAATTTCACCGCCTATTCCGCGGCCGATAGCTACAACAAGTCCGACTTCGAATCCTGGGAAGGCCGCGCCGACTTCCGGCACAACTACGCTGCCGACAGCCTCGGCCTGGGGTTTGCCGCCGGCTTCGATGCCCGCAACGTCGATGCGCTGCGCGACATGACGACCATCAACTACTCCGGCCTCAAGGGCGGGATCGGCGACGTCGGCTTCGTCCCCGAGGAAACCTCGTTCGGCTTTCCGTACCAGACCGTCTACGTCGACCTCGCCAGGTTCAACGCCGCGGTGAAGCCGTCGCTGACGGTCAATGCCGCGTCCAGCGCCAGCGCCTCCTATGCCAGCGACTACCGCTACCGCGAGACCATCCTCGCGGCCTACGCCAGCGCCATGTTCGCGACCGAACGCACCCGCGTCATCGCCGGCGTGCGGCTGGACGACGTGGACTATCGCGCGCACGTGCCGCAGCGGGTGGGCAGCGTCTATGACGGCACCAACCAGGTCTACGACGGCGATTACCGCTACCTGCTCCCCTCGGTGAACCTAACCCACGACCTGAACGAGGGCCTGCGCCTGCGCGCCGCCTATTCCCGGTCGCTCGGTCGCCCCGCGTTCAGCGACATCGCGCAGGCCGAGCTCGTCAACAACGAGAGCCTGACGATCTCGAAGGGCAACCCCGAGCTCAAGCCGCGCCAGTCGGACAACGTCGATCTCGCGGTCGAGCAGTACTTCAACCAGGGCAACGGCCTGGTTTCGGTCAGCGGGTTCTACAAGAAGATCCAGGACGAGATCTTCGAGCTGCAGGTGCAGGAAACCCGCAACGGCGTGGTCTACGACGTCACCACCCCGCTCAACGCCACCAGCGCCTCGCTCAAGGGCATCGAGTTCCAGATCGTCGACAACGCGATCGCCTGGCTGCCCGATCCCTTCCGCGACAAGCTGGGGGTCTCGTTCAACGTCGCGCGCATGTGGGCGCACATGAGCTACATCTCGGGCGAAGACACGATCGAGCGCGACAACCTGCTGTACCAGCCGGACTGGGTAATCAACGCCAGCGTGTTCTACCGCATCTTCGGCGAGGGCGAAGTGCGCCTCGCCTATCGGTGGGCCGACCGCAACCTCAACACCGTCAACGCGCAGCCTTACGCCGACTACGTCCTCAAGGCGCGCAGCCAGCTGGACGCCTCGGTGCGCCTGCCGATCACGCCCAACCTCATCGTCAAGCTGGAGGGCAACAACCTGCTCGGCGACGACTACGCGATGATGCACGGCTACTATTCCGAGCGCTACACGCTGAGCCAGGACCGCCGCTTCTTCCTCGACATCGTGTTCAAGCACTGAGGGTCGGCATCGTGACCGTCCTCGACCCCCACGGGCTCACCCGCCGCCGCCTGCTGCGCAAGTCCTCGCAGGCGCTGGCCTTCACTGCGGGTGCGACGCTGATGCCGCCGAACGTGCAGAAGCTGCTGGCGCAAGGGCCCCGCCGCGCCGGCTCGATCCGGGACATCAAGCATGTCGTCATGCTGATGCTGGAGAACCGCTCCTTCGACCACTACTTCGGCACCCTGCCGGGCGTGCGCGGCTTCGGCGATCCGAACGCGATGACGCTTTCGACCGGGCGCAGCGTGTTCCACCAGCCCGACGCGCTGCATGCCGACGGCTACATGCTGCCGTTTCACCTCGACACCGCGGACCATGCCGAGCTGATCCCCTCGACCAGCCACGCCTGGGCCACCCAGCACGCCGCGTGGAACGGCGGCCGGATGGACAACTGGCTGCCTGCCCATCGTGCCGCCGACGGCGAGCACGGCCCTTATACGATGGGCTATTTCAAGCGCGAGGACGTGCCTTTCCATCACGCCCTGGCCGATGCCTTCACCATCTGCGACGGCTACCACTGTTCGGTACTCAGCTCGACCCGCCCGAACCGGCTCTACTACCTGAGCGGCACGATCGACCCGGAGGGTCTCGCCGGCGGCCCGCACACCACCCAGAAGACCCCGCCGGAAGGGCTGCGCTGGAAGACCTACGCCGAGCGGCTGGAAGAGGCCGGGGTGAGCTGGAAGGTGTACCAGCACTACGACGAGGGCACCGGCTTCAACGTCCTGCGCCTGTTCAGCCGCTTCATGGACGCCGGGCCAAGCTCACCGCTGCGGCTGAAGGGGATGCCATCCGCCTCGGACGGCGAGTTCGAATGGGACGTCAAGCACGACCGGCTTCCCACCGTGACCTGGCTCTGCCCGACCAAGGAAGCGTCCGAGCACCCGCACGATTCGATCCCCTCGGCCGGCGCCGAGTTCATCGCCGGCAAGCTCGACGCGCTCGCAGCCAATCCGGACGTCTGGGCCAAGACCGCCTTCATCCTGAACTACGACGAGAACGACGGCCTGTTCGACCATGTGCCGCCCCCGGTGGCGCCTGATGGCACCGCGCACGAGTTCGTCGGGGGGGTGCCGATCGGGGCGGGCTTCCGCGTGCCGTGCATCATCGCCTCGCCCTGGACCGCCGGCGGCTGGGTCTGCAGCCAGACTTTCGACCACACGTCGGTGCTGCAGTTCCTCGAGCAGGTGACCGGCGTGCGCGAGCCGAACATCTCGCCCTGGCGCCGCCGCACCTTCGGCGACCTCACGTCCGCCTTCCGCTTCGGCGAAGCGCCCGCCGCGCCGCCTTCGCTGCCGAGCACCGCCGGGCTGTTCCACCGCGGCCGGCATGCCCGCAGCCACCTCGCCGCGCCGCCGGTGCCCGAGGAGCAGCTGCCGCCGGTGCAGGATCCGGGAACCCGTCACCGCGTCGGCTGACGCGGCTCGATCACATACCGCTTTTTTTTCAGGACGGCCGCCAAGCCGCGGCCACTTCGGGGGTAAGTCCATGATGTCTCGTCAATCCATCCTGCTCTGCGGCGCGGCGGCGATCGCTCTCGCCCACGCGGGACCGGCCTTCGCGCAGGAGACCGCCAGCGACAGCGCGAGCACCGCGATGCCCGCGCCGCGCGGGGAGGGCAGCGTCCGCGGACGCGTGCTCAACACCGTGACCAACGAATACGTCCGCAACGCCGAAGTACGGATCGAGGGCTCGAACGCGGTCGTCTATTCGGACGCGGGCGGCACCTTCCGCCTCAACAGCGTGCCCGCCGGCCCCGTCCGCATCGTCGTGCGCTACTCCGGGCTCCAGGAGCAGGCGCTCAGCGCCGAGGTGACGCCGGGCCGCACCACCGAGCTGGACGTCCGCCTCGCGCCCGCAAGCCTGGGCGTGACCGAGGGCGACGATGCCGCCGCGATCGTCGTCAGCGGCATTCGCGATGGCCAGGCCGCCGCGATCATGGAGCGCCGCGCCGCCACCAATGCCAAGACCGTCGTCGCGGCCGACAACTACGGCCTGCTGACGATGGGCGACGTGGGCGAGTTCATGAAGCAGATGCCGGGCATCTCGCTCGACTACACCGAGGTCGACGCCACCGCGGTGCGCATCGGCGGCCTCGATCCCAAGTACTCCACCTTCACCACCGACGGCGCGCGCATGGCGACCGCCACCTCGAACAACAACAACGGCCGCCAGAACTCGTTCGAGCAGATGTCGATCACCGGCATCGAGTCGATCGAGCTCAACAACACGCTGACCGCGCGGATGGACGCCGATGCGCCCGGTGGCACCATCAACCTGCGCAGCAAGTACGCCTTCCAGCGCAAGAGCCGCGCGCTGCACCTGCAGGTGGGCGCCATCGGCACATCGGACTCGGGCTTCTTCAACAGCATCTACCTGCCCGACGACAAGAAGCACGCGACGATCAAGCCCTCGGTCACCTTCGGCTACGGCGACGTCTTCCTCGACGGGCGCCTGGGAGTGGCGATCAGCGCCAGCTACAACGCCAACTACGTCCAGCAGGACCGCATCCAGACCGACTGGTCCTACCTCGCCGACGGCCGGGTGATCCCTTACCAGGTGATGTGGCGCCCCGGTCCCAAGGAGACCAGCCGCACCGCGGCGAACGTGAGCCTGGACTTCAAGGCGAGCGACGAACTCACCCTTTCGCTGCGCGGCAGCTACTCGTTCTACGAGGTGGAGTACTACAACCAGTACACCTACCTGATCTTCGGCACCACGACGCGCTCCTACGCCACGCCGGATTCGACATCCACGCACATCGTGGTCAATCCCAGCGGCACCAACACGCGCCTGCACACGCAGTATTCGCATCGCTACGCCGGGACGCCGGCGATGCTGCTGGCGCCCAAGATCGAGTACAAGGGCGATACCTTCGAGGCGGTGCTGCGCGGCAGCTACTCCACCTCCGAGTTCAACTTCCGCGACAACTCGAAGGGCTTTTTCCAGCGCACCGACAGCTACCTGACGCGCATCGGCTTCACGCTCGACCGGGCGTCGGAGGACTCGAACGCCTGGACGCTCAACCAGACCGCGGGCCGGCCCTGGGGCGATCCCAATAGCTTCAACCGCGACGATGACATCGGCAACAACATCCGCACCGCCGAGTCCGACGCGCGCAACGAGATGTACGGCATCAACCTCGACCTCACAAAGGAGGTCGAGTTCGGCTCGGTGCCCTTCACCTTCTACGCCGGCGGCGGTGCGCGGGTGAACGACTGGAAGACCGACGAGGGCTCCTACGACCAGTTCCAGTACGTCGGCTCCACCGGCGACCTCACCCAGCGCGCACCGGAAGCGGTGATCCCGGCGACGCAGAACTACGATTTCGAGATCATCGGCTTCGATGCCGGCAACCTGAATGCGCAGAACTGGCGCGCCGACAGCAACTACGGCATGTACGACATCTACAAGGCGCATCCGGAATACTTCGTGCCCGACACCGTCGGCAACCTGAAGCGCGACCTCGACAACGACAAGCGGGTGAAAGAGGACATCTACTCCGGCTACGTCGAGGTTCAGGCTCAGGCAGGCCGCGCCAAGTTCGACCTCGGCCTGCGCTACGAGAACACCCGCACCGGGGCGCGGGTCGCCAAGATCCGCCCGGAGGACGAGGTGACGGCCGCAGGGTACAGCCTCAACACTGTTGCGGGCCTGCTCTACCAGTACAACGACGGCGCCAGCCAGACGCGCCGCGGACGCTACGACGACTGGTTCCTGAGTGGCGGCGTGAAGTACGACTTCACCGACAATCTCGTCGGCCAGGTCGCCTTCAGCCAGTCGATCCTGCGCCCCGACTACGGCAACCTCGGCGGCGTGGTCTCGGTCAACGACGACACCCAGGTCGTCACCGTGCCCAATCCGCTCCTGAAGCCCGAACACTCGACCAAGTACTTCGCCAGCCTGCAGTGCTTCCTCGAGCCCTCGGGCATCCTGGGCGTTTCGTACTACCGCCTCGACCTCAAGGACATGCAGGTCACCGGCGTCGAGGTGGATCCGGCCGCGGTCGGCTTCGATCCCGACGAATATGCCGGCTACGTCTTCCGCAGCGCCCAGAACGTCCCGGGCACCAGCACCAACACCGGCGTGATCCTGGAGTACGACCAGCAGCTCACCTTCCTGCCGGGCGCGCTCAAGGGCCTTGGCCTGCGCGGCTCGGTCACCTTCGTCGATCCCGACGGCGAGCGGGTGAACCTGCCCAAGCAGTCCGCCAACTGGGGGCTGCGCTACAGCTATGCCGGCTTTGACCTGCAGCTGACCGGCAACTGGCAGTCCAAGTACCGCGTCAGCGCGCTGAGCAACACGCCGACCACCGCGAACAACGGCGTCCTCTATCACACCGATCGCGCGCTCTGGAACTTCAGCCTGGGCTACAAGATCAACAAGGGCGTCGAGCTGCTCGTCGCGGGGCGCAACATCTTCAACTCGCCCGACATCATCTACTCGAACGTGCGCAGCCGCGTGCGGCAGTACACCGTCTACGGCTCGATGTGGAACGCCAGCATCAAGGCATCCTTCTGACGACTTCGGAGACCTTCCCATGACTTTCACCACGGATCGCCGCGGACTGGTGCTGGGCGCCGGCATGGGCCTCGGCGCGCTGCTGCTGCCCGCCGGCAAGGCGCTGGCGCAAGCACTGCTGGCACCGGGCTTCACCCATAGCGTGGCGAGCGGCGAACCCGGGCCGGACTCGATGCTGCTATGGACCCGCTACGTACCCGCAGCGCAGGCCGAGAGCGTCCGCCTCGACGCGGAAATCGCTCTCGACCCCGACTTCGCGCGCCCGATCGCGGCCGGCAGCGTGCGCACCGGCGCCTGGCGGGACTGGACCGCCAAGGTCACGGTCGACGGGCTGAAGCCGGGCACCGTCTACTGGTATCGCTTCGTCGCACCGGACGGCAGCATGTCCCCCGTCGGCCGCACGAAGACCCTGCCGGTCGGCGACACCAGGCGCTTCGGCCTGGCGGTGTTCTCCTGCTCCAACCTGCCCTACGGCCGCTTCAACGCCTACGCCCATGCGGCGCAGCGCGACGATCTCGACCTTTGGCTCCACGTCGGCGACTACATCTACGAGAACGGCCAGGCGACGGTGAACGCGGCGAGGGCGGTGGCCGATCGCACGCTCGCGCCCGGTCACGAGATCCTGGCGCTTGCGGATTACCGCCTGCGCTATGCCTGCTATCGCGCCGACCCCGACCTCCAGCGCCTTCACCAGCAAGCGCCGATGGTGGCGCTCTGGGACGATCACGAGTCCTCCAACGACAGCTGGGAGGGCGGTGCCGACAATCACCAGCGCGACAAGGAAGGCGACTGGAACGCCCGCCGCGCGGCCGCGATCCAGGTCTATCGCGAATGGATGCCGGTCTCGGACGAACCCTGGAAGGCCTACCCTATCGGCACGCTGGCCACGCTCTATCGCACCGAATCGCGCCTGCTCGCGCGGACCGAGCCGCTCGACGATGCGCTGAAGGCGGCCTTCCAGTCCACCGATCCCGACGCCTTGCGCGCCTTCCGCGACGGACCCTGGCAGGACCGCTCGCTGACCATGCTCGGCACCACGCAGGAAAGCTGGCTGGCCCACGCCTTCCAGGCGAACGCACGCACCACCGCCTGGCAACTGGTCGGCATGGGCACGATCATGGGCCGCACGCTCATGCCCAAGGCCGTGGTCGACTGGCTGAAGCCGGGCACCAAGCCGCAAACGGTGGAACGCTATCGCAACGCCCTGCGCGGCGCGGCGATCGGGCTGCCCTTGTGGATGGACCGCTGGGACGGCTACCCGCAGGGCCGTGCACGCCTGCTGCGCGCCGCACAGGCCGCCGACGCCGACCTCGTCATGCTGGCGGGCGACAGCCACAACGCCTGGGCTTACGGCCTGGTCGAGGACGGCCAGCCGGCGGGGGTCGAGTTCGCCGGCCACTCGGTGACGTCGGGCGGCATCGAGGGTGACCTCGGCGTCGATCCGCGGATCGCCGCCGCCGGCTTCGTCGCGGCCAATCCCGAGCTCAAGTGGGCCGACACCAGCCGCCGCGGCTACATGATGCTCGACGTCACGCCGCAGCGCGTCACCGGGGAGTGGCTGTTCCTGCGCACGGTGCGCGAGCGTGACATCGCGCTTGCGGGCACCCACCGCATGCATGTGGAGCGCGGCCGCCGCGCCTTCGCCGCATGATCGCGGTGAAGCTGCTGCCGCTCCTCGCCCTGGCCGCGATGGCCGCGGCGCCCGCGCAGCCGATCCCCGCATCGCTTCCGCGCAGCCAGCACGCCGGGCCGTTCGCCTCGGGCCACGTGCAGGGGATCGCCGTGGACCGCAAGCGAGGGTACATCTACTATGCGTTCACCAATCTCCTCGCCAAATACGACTTTCACGGCAGGCTGGTGGGCACGCTGGTCGGCTGGAGCGGACACCTCGGCGATCTCGACTTCAACGATGCCGACGGACGCGTCTACGGGTCGCTGGAATACGGCAGGCAGAGCACCTTCTACATCGCCGTGATCGACGGTGAGAAGATCGACCGCATCGGCATCCGCGCGCAGGAAAGCGGCCTTATCCGCATCGTCCCGCTGCCCGAGGTCGCGCGCGACTATGCCGCGCCGGGTCATCGCTACGGCTGCTCTGGGATCGACGGCGTGGCATTCGGCCCCGCCTTCGGCCGCACCGGCGGCAAGCTCTACCTGACGGTGGCTTACGGCATCTATGGCGACACCGCGCGGGCCGACAACGACCACCAGGTCCTGCTCCAGTACGATGCCGCCGACTGGTCCCGCACCGCGCGGCACCTGGATGAGGCGGAACCGCATCGCGACGGCCCGCAGCCGCGCAGCAAGGTCTTCGTGCGCACCGGGAACACCCGCTACGGCGTCCAGAACCTGGCTTACGATCCGAGCCGGCAGCGCTGGCTGATGGGCGTCTACAAGGGCGCGAAGCCGTCGTTCCCGAACTATGGCCTCTACGCGGTCGAAGCGCGCGCCAAGCCATCCCGGGGCGACCTCCTCGGAGTGGCCGCGCCCGGAGGCGGGCGCTGGGAACGCGGCATGCTGCTGCCCCTTGCCCCCGAGGGCCGAGGGGATCCCCGCAGCGGTGTGCGCGGCTGGCACCAGAAGGCAGACGTGGGACTGCAACCCCTGGGAGAGGGCCTGTACCTCCTGGCCGTCAACGAAGGCGGTCCGCAAGCGCAGAGCGCGCGGGTCACCCTGATGCGATGGGCCGAGGGCGCCGACGCGCCGCTGGTCCCCATCACCGGCGCGAAGGAGGCTGCGGGACGCTAGAGTGGCTCGGCAACGGGCAGCGCCTGGGGATCATCGTGAGCGTGGGGCTTCAAACCGGACCGCTCGCGGCGTAGACGAGGCGACACGTCGATCCGGCGCACCGGCGCAGGGACGACGTCTGGCCCCGCATCACGAGGACCGTCCCATGCCGACCAGCGCGCAGACCGTTCCCGTTCCCGCTCCCGTTCCCGCTCCCGCACCCACTCCCATGGACAACCCGCCCGGCATGCGCTGGATTCCGGCGGGCACCTTCACCATGGGATCGGAGCGGTTCTACCCCGAGGAGGCGCCTTTGCGCCGCGTTTCGGTGGACGGCTTCTGGATCGATGCGACGCCGGTGACCAACCGCCAGTTCGCCGCTTTCGTCGAGGCGACCGGCTACGTGACGATGGCGCAAGTGGCGCCCGACCCCAAGGACTATCCCGGCCTTGCTGCGGAGATGGCGCGCGCGGGATCGCTGGTCTTCCACAAGACGGCCGCCCCGGTGGACACCGGCAATCCGGCCAACTGGTGGCGCTTCGACCATGGTGCCGACTGGCGCCACCCGCTCGGGCCGGACAGCGATGTCGACACGCTGGACCTGTGGGACCATCCGGTGGTGCATGTCGCCTTTGGCGATGCGCTCGCCTACGCCGAATGGGCAGGCAAGGACCTGCCCACCGAAGCCGAGTTCGAATATGCCGCCAAGGGCGGGCTGGAGGACCGCGACTATGCCTGGGGCGACGAACTGGCGCCGGGCGGGGCGATGCTCGCCAACTACTGGCAGGGCCTGTTCCCCTTCGCCAACCAGATGCTCGACGGGTGGGAGCGGACCTCGCCGGTCGGCACGTACCCGGCGAACGGCTACGGTCTGTTCGACATGATCGGCAACACCTGGGAGTGGACCCGCGACTGGTGGAGCGACAAGCCAGAGGTCGCCAGGAAGAAGTCCGGCTCGTGCTGCGCGCTGAGCAATCCGCGCGGCGCCCGGCTCAAGGACAGCTTCGATCCGGCCCAGCCGCAAGTGCGCATCGGCCGCAAGGTGCTCAAGGGCGGGTCGCATCTGTGCGCCGCGAACTACTGCCAGCGCTACCGCCCCGCGGCGCGCCATCCCGAAATGATCGACACCTCGACCTCGCACATCGGGTTTCGCTGCGTGCGGCGCTAGCGCGGGCCGGGGCCGGGCAGGCCAAGCCCTGGAAATCTCGGAGAAATCGTGCGGAAAGCATGGTCCGCAAACAGGCGGCTGTCCCCGGCATTTTGCCGGGCGGCATCCCGAACAGCTTGACGGGAGCGGGGAGAAATTGGAACATATAGCGAACAGATGAGTCGATTCCCTGCCGATGTCCCACGCCCCCGCCTTGACCGAACCCAACCGTGCGCATGTGCTCGATACCCTTCGCGAAGCGGTAGCGACCACGGCGGGCAGCGCGGTGGCTGCGCTTGCGTTCGGCATCGATGACGTGGACCGGCGGCTGGGCGCCAACGGGATGGACGGCGCCGGCCTGCACGAAATCACGGCCGCGTCGCCCACGCTGGGAGACGATGCCGCCGCGACCTTGTTCGTCGCGGGTCTGGCAGCCCGGTTTGCGGCTGCCGCCGGCGCCCATGTCGCCTGGGCGCTCACCCGCTTCGATCTCTACGCCCCGGGCCTCGAGCAGGCCGGCCTGCCGGCGGCCAAGCTGCTCTACCTCCAGGGCCAGAACGACACCATGGCCCTGGCGCTCGCCGAGGATTCGCTGCGCGAGGGCAGCTTTGCCGCCGTCGTCACCGAGGTGAAGTCCGCGGACCGGACCGCGACCCGGCGCCTGCAGCTGGCCGCAGCCGATGGCCGCACGCCGATGCTGCTGCTCCGCCGCTGGGCCAGGAGCAGGCGCGATCCCCTCGAAAGCCCGTCCGCGGCGATGACCCGCTGGCGCATCGGCTGCGCGCCTTCCGCCCGCTTGCCGGCGCCGGGAGTCGGGCGCGCCTGCTGGTCGGTCGAACTGGTGCGGCAGCGCAACGGCCATCCCTTCTCTCTTGTGCTCGAGGCATGCGATGACACGGGTCGCCTCGCTCTACCTGCCGCACCTCGCCATCGAGCGGCTGCGGCGGGCGGAGCGGCCAGCCAGGCCGCTTGAACCTCGCGCGCCTGCAGCGCCGCTCGCTTCGCCTATTGACGATGATCCCGGCGCCTGCTCCGTCCCCCGCGGCGGAGGCTGGCGTCCCGGCGCGCGCTGGGCTCGCGATGGCAACCTGACCAAGGCGCAGGTCCTCGACCAGATGGCGCAGTTGCCGGCCCATCAGCGGCCACCGATGCGGATGCTCGGGCGCCGTTCGGAAGCGGTCGAGCATCCCTTCAAGGCGATGCCACCCGACGAAGGCACGCGCGGCGGCGCAGCGGCGATGCCCGCCCCCGGGTTCCGGCACGATCGGCCGACGGTGCTGATCGAGCGGGTCGGCCAGCGCGACCTGATCCGCTCCGCCTGCCCGGTCGCGCTTTCGCTCGGCCTGGTGCCGGGGATGGTCGCCGCCCACGCCCGCGCGCTCGTCGCCGACCTCGACCTACGCGATGCCGATCCGGCCGACGACCAGGCCTGGCTCGATCGGCTCGCGCTGCACGGCGTCGCCCACTGGACGCCGACGGCGAGCGTGTCCGGCAGCGATGGCCTGTGGCTCGATCTTTCGGGGACGACCCACCTTTTCGGCGGAGAAGAGCGCTTTTGCGCCCGGCTGCTGCGCTTCCTCCAGCGGCTGGGCTTCACCGCCCGCATCGCCATTGCCGGCACGCCGGGCGCGGCGCATGCCCTGGCGCGCTACGGCGGCAGGGACATCCGCGTGCTCGATCCCGGCGGCGAAGCGGCGGCGCTGGCCGCGTTGCCGGTGGCCGCGCTCCGGCTCGAGGCGGCGGCACTGACGGCGGCGGCGCGCTTCGGCCTGGAACGGGTGGCGGACCTCATCCGGCTGCCGCGCGGGCCTCTGGCGAAGCGGCTCGGCCGCGAGGCCGTCACCCGGCTCGACCAGGCGCTCGGCCATGCCGCAGAGCCGATCAAGCCGGTGGTGCCGTTCGAGGCGCCGGAGGTCACGCGGCGGCTGCTCGAGCCGATCGGGACCGCGGAGAGCATCACCCAGGTGATCAGCGATCTCGTCGACGACCTGATCGGCGTCCTGCAGCAGCGGGGCCTCGGCGTGCGCACCGTGCTGCTGCGGGCGGAGAGGGTGGATGGGGACGTCCAGCGGATCGGGATCGGCGCGTCCCGGGCGACGCGCGATGCGCGGCATCTCAAGCGCATGTTCGCGCTCAAGCTCGACCGCATCGAGCCGGGGCTCGGGATCGAGGCGATGCACCTCCTGGTGCCGCACAGCGAACCGCTGGGGGCGAGCAGCGCCGGTTCCCTCGTGGCTTGCGAAGGGGCGGCGAAGGATCTTGCACCGGCGATCGACCAGCTTGTCGGCCGCGCGGGCGAGGCTGCCGTGTTCCGCGTCGCGCCGAGCGAAAGCGACGTGCCGGAGCGGGCCGTGCGCCGGGTGGGCCCGCTGGAAGACCCCGGCCGCTGGCCGCGCTGGACGCGCCCGGTCCGCATGTTGCGTCGCCCGGAGCCGCTGACGCATGTCGTGGCGCTGCTCCCCGACCATGCGCCGCGGCGCTTCACCTGGCGAGGGCACGCCTATCGCGTCGCGGCCGGCGACGGGCCGGAACGGGTGCATGGCGAATGGTGGCGCACCGATGCCGAACTGTGGGCGGTGCGCGACTACTTCCGCGTCGAGGTCGAGAGCGGCGAGCGCTTTTGGCTGTTCCGGCGCGGTGACGGCGTGGCGCCCGAGACCGGCGATCTCAGCTGGTACATCCACGGGATGTTCGGCTGATGGCGACCTACGTCGAACTCCAGGTGACGAGCCACTTCTCGTTCCTGCGCGGCGCCAGTTCGCCGGAGGAGCTGTTCGCGGGGGCGGCGATGCAGGGCCACGCGGCGCTCGGGCTTGCCGACCGGGGCAGCGTCGCGGGCGTCGTGCGCGGGTGGGATGGCCAGAAGGCCACCGGCGTGCGCATGATCCCCGGGGCCCGGGTCCAGGCGGTCGAAGGCCATGAGATCCTGCTCTACCCGCAGGACCGCGCCGCCTGGAGCCGGCTGACACGGCTGCTGTCCATCGGCAAGACCCGCGGCGGCAAGGGGTCGTGCATCCTCGACTGGGCCGACATCGCCCGGCATGCCGAAGGGCTGGTGGGCATCCTGCTGCCCGACCTCCCGGACGAGACGGCCGCGCGCCAGCTCGCCGACCTGGCGGCGGCCTTCGCCGGCCGGGCGTTTTGCGCGCTGTCGTTCCGGCGCCGGCCCGACGATGCGATCCGGCTCCATCGGCTTGCCGCACTGTCCGCCCGCCACCGCGTGCGCGCGGTCGCGACCGGGGACGTGCTCTATCACGATCCGCAGATGCGGCCGCTGCAGGACGTGGTGACCGCGATCCGCGAGAAGACGACGGTGGACGCGCTCGGCTATCGGCGCGAACGCTTCATGGACCGCCACCTCCAGCCGCCGGCGGAGATGGAGCGGCGCTTCAGCGCGTTCCCCGACGCGATCCAGGCCAGCGCGGACATCGCGCGCGCCTGCCGCTTCGACCTGGGCGAGATCCAGTACCAGTACCCCTACGAGCAGGTGATCGCCGGTCGCACCGCGCAGCAGGCGCTGGCGGAGATGACCGAGCGCGCGGCTCTGGCGAAGTTTCCGGCCGGAGTGCCGCAGCGCTATCGCGACCAGATCGACCATGAGCTCACGCTGATCGCGCAGCTCGGCTACGCGCCTTACTTCCTGACGGTCAACGCGATCGTCGCCGAGAGCCGCCGCCGCGGCATCCTGTGCCAGGGCCGCGGCTCGGCCGCCAACAGCTGCGTGTGCTACCTGCTGGGCATCACCTCGATCGACCCCATCCAGCATGAGCTGCTGTTCGAGCGCTTCGTGTCGGGCGAGCGCAAGGAGCCGCCCGACATCGACGTCGATTTCGAGCATGAACGGCGCGAGGAGATCATCCAGTGGATCTACGAGACTTACGGGCGTGACCGGTCGGCGCTGACCGCCGTCGTCACCCGCTACCGCACCCGCGGCGCCGTGGCCGAAGTGGGCAAGGCGCTCGGCCTGCCGCGCGATCTCACCAAGATGCTGACCGGCCTGGTCTGGGGCTGGTCGATGGACGGGATCAGCGACGCGCAGATCGAGAGCCTCAACCTCAATGCCCAGGACCACCGGCTCAAGCTGACGCTGCGCCTGGCGCGCCAGCTGATCGGCACCCCGCGGCACCTGTCGCAGCACCCCGGCGGCTTCGTGCTGACGCAGGACCGGCTCGACGACCTGGTGCCGATCGAGCCCGCCAGGATGGAAGACCGGCAGATCATCGAATGGGACAAGGACGATATCGATGCCCTCAAGTTCATGAAGGTCGACGTCCTCGGCCTGGGCATGCTCGGCTGCATGAACCGCGCCTTCACCCTGCTGGAGCAGGAAAAGGGCATCAAGATCGGCATGGCCGACCTGCAGGACGACGATCCCGAGGTCTACAGGATGATCCAGCGCGCCGACACCCTGGGCGTGTTCCAGATCGAGAGCCGGGCGCAGATGTCGATGCTCCCGCGCATGAAGCCCAAGGAGTTCTACGACCTGGTGATCGAAGTGGCGATCGTGCGGCCCGGTCCGATCCAGGGCGACATGGTCCATCCCTATCTCCGGCGGCGCGAGGGCAAGGAGACGCCCGAATACCCCAAGGCCGAGCTGCGCGCGGTGCTGGAAAAGACGCTGGGCGTGCCGCTGTTCCAGGAGCAGGCGATGAAGGTCGCCATCGTCGGCGCCGGCTTCACGGCCGTGGAAGCGGATCAGCTGCGTCGTGCCATGGCGACCTTCAAGCTGACGGGGGGCGTCAGCCATTTCTACGAGAAGCTGGTGGGCGGCATGATCGCCCGCGGCTACCCGAAGGATTTCGCCGAGCGCACCTTCAAGCAGATCGAGGGCTTCGGCAGCTACGGCTTCCCCGAAAGCCACGCCGCCAGCTTCGCCAAGATCGCCTATGCCAGCTGCTGGGTGAAGCATCATCATCCCGACGTGTTCTGCGCCGCGCTGCTGAACGCGCAGCCCATGGGCTTCTACGCCCCCGCGCAGATCGTGCAGGACGCCCGCAGGCACGGCGTCGAGGTGCGGCCCGTCGCGATCAACCACAGCCACTGGGACTGCACCCTGGAGCAGACCGAGGGCCGCTTCATGGCCGTCCGCCTGGGCTTGCGGCAGGTGCGCGGCCTGGCCAACATCCATGGCGCCCAGATCGCGGTGGCGCGCGGCGAGGCGCCTTATGCCAGCGTGGAGGAGGTATGGCGGCGCGCCGGCGTGCCCCGCGCCGCGATCGAGCGCCTGGCGGAAGCCGACGCCTTCCACGGCATCGCGCAAGACCGGCGGCAGGGGCTGTGGAAGGTGAAGGGCCTTGGCGAGGCCCCGCTGCCGCTGTTCGCGGCCGCCGATGCGCGCGAACGCGGCTTCTCGCCCGAAGGCCGCGAGCCCGAGGTGTCCCTCGCGCCGCTGACGGCCGGGCGTGAGGTCGTGGAAGACTATCGCTCGCTGCAGTTGTCCTTGCGCGGCCATCCGGTGCAGTTCCTGCGCGCGGAGCTCGACGCCATGCGGATCGTCCGATGCGCCGATCTCGCCACCATCCGCGACGGACGCAATGTCGAGGTGGCCGGCGTCATCCTCGTCCGCCAGCGCCCCGGCTCGGCCAATGGCGTGCTGTTCATCACGATCGAGGACGAGACGGGAATCGCCAACGGCATCCTCTGGCCCAACACGTTCGAGATCTACCGCCGCCAGGTGATGTCCGCATCGATGATCGCGATGCGCGGGCGCCTGCAAAAGGAAGGGGAGATCATCCACCTCATCTGCGACCGCATCACCGACCACGACGCCATGCTGCGTTCGATCGGACGCACCCCCTTCGCTGTGGCCCCGGGGCGAGGGGACGGGGCCAGCCACGGCGGCGGCCCCGACCCGCGCGATCCCTCCTTGCCACGCGGCCGCACCCTGGCGTCCCCGCCCTTCGGCACCGCCGCCGAACGGGACGAGATCCTCCCCATCCGCAGCCACGACTTTCACTGACGTGATGCGCCAGCGGCAGGGCCGATCCGCCGGAGCAGGCCCCGCTGCTCAGCACCCCCGCGTCAGTCGAGCGTGATCCCCATCGCCTCCATCTCGCGCTCCGCCCAGAACAGGCGGCCGGTGTACTCCCACGGATTCTCGCAGGAGGCGAAGTAGACGAGCATGCGCGAGGGCACGGTCATCGGCACTGCGACGCTGTCATCAAGGCCGCGCTCCTTGACCCGGATCGCCACCAGCTCGGTCGCCACCAGCCCCGGGTGCATGCCGATCACGGCGATGTTGCGGGTGAAGAATTCCGGCGCCATGCAATTTCCGAACCGGTCGAGCGCCCGCTTGCTGGCATAGTAGCCAGGAACGGCGAGGCTGAAGCCACCCACGGCTCCCAGCTTCGGCAGCTCCTCCGGACGACGGAACACCTCACCACTGCCGGTGGAGAGATTGATGATCCGCCCCCCGCCGCGGGCCTCCATGATGGGAACCACGAGCTGGGTCAGCGTGAAGGGCGCATGGACATTGACCGCGAACTGGTAAAGCCATTCCTCCCGCGTCAGGTCGAGAAACGACTTGCCCCAGATGTCCCCGGTAGTCGCCGCGGCGTTGTTGATCAGGATGTCGACCCCGCCGAAGCGGCCAACCGCCGCATCGATCAGGTTCTCCAGATCCTCCACCTTCGCGAGGTCGGTCGCCACCGCGATCGCCTGGCCGCCAAGATCCTCGATCTGCCGGAGCGTCTCGCCGATCGTGCCCGGCACCTCGGGATCGGCCTCGACGGTACGCGCGGCCAGAACCACGTGCGCGCCGCGCCGGGCGAAGTCGATGGCCGCCTGCTTGCCCACGCCCCGGCTGCCACCCGTGATGACGACGACCTTGCCCGTCAGGCCAAGCTCCCGTTGCCGGACCATGGCCTCCTCCGACGTGCCCACGGGTCCGCTTGCACTGGAAGCGAAAGCGAGGTTTTCGGCGACATTGCTCATACTTCCACTCCCTATTGTTCCAATAGTGGAACACCACTTGCTTCATATGGAAGATTGTGGCACGAAACGAGTCCTGTCAACCGATGCCCACAATCCCGGAGCGATATGCCAGAGGCCTCCAACCCGACCACTCGCGTCATGGACGTGCTGGGCTTCCTCGCGGCGCATCGGACGGATACTTTCACGCTGGCGGAAATCGCGCGGCACGTCGGCCTCAGCAACGGCTCTGCGCACCGACTGCTCACCACGATGGCAGCGGCGCAGTTCCTGTCGCGCAACGAGAAGCACAGGACCTACTCGCTCGGGGTGGCGTTGGTTGCCATCGGCCAGGCGGCGATCGAGAAGCATCGGGGCATCGAGATCGCGCGGCGCGAGATCGCACGGCTGGCACTGGAGCTCGACGCCCAGTGCAGCATCAGCGCCGTCGTGGAAGACGAAGTCCTGGTCCTGGCCAAGGAGGGAAGGGCGCGCTCGCACCTGGGCCTGACCCGCGTCGGCGAGCGCCGCCCGCTCGTCCCTCCGGTCGCGCTCTGTCCGATGGCCTGGGCCGGCGAGCCGGCGATCGCCGCCTATGTGGAGAAGGCCGATCCGCATCTCAGCCCGGCGTTGCGGGCGCACCTGCGCGCAGCCCTTGCCCTGATCCGGAGCCGCGGCTTCGCCATCGCGGCGAACGGGCCCGCCTCGCGCCGGACGCGCGAAGCCATGGTGCTGCCGGGCGGCCGGATGCGCGACGCCGATTACTGGGCGGGGGTGTTCGAACTGGTCGGCCAATTCGAGCCCGACGAAATGCAGGTCCTCGATCTCGCCTGCATCGGCCCGGCCGGGGTGAGCTCCATGGCGGCGCCGGTGTTCTCCGCCGCCGGCACCGTCGCTTTCCAGATCGTGCTCACCGGCATGCCGACCGACCTCACCGCGCAGGAGATCCAGTCCCACGCCGAGCGGCTGTGCGCCTCCGCAGCGGCGATCACCAGCGAAAGCCACGGGCGAGCGCCGGGAGGGCAGCCCTAGGAAGCGGCGTTCCCGGGGACTGCCTGCCGGCCGCTCAGAAGTGGTAGCGCAGCGTGCCGAACACGTTCCGCTCGGCACCCACGAAGCAGTCCCCGCGGGCGAGGCAGGCGGCGTAGAACTTCTTGTCCGTCAGGTTGTTGGCGTTGATCGCGAACGACCAGCGGTCGCGGCTGATCTCGACGAGGGCGTCCACCAGGGTGACGTCGGGCGTGACGATCATGCCGTCGGGTGCCTGCGGGCTGCCGAGCCAGACCGCGCCGTACGACAGGCTCTCGCCCACGTAGCGCACGCCGCCGCCGATGCGCAGCTGCCAGCCCGACAGGTCCTTGATCGTCTTGTCGAGCCATGCCGAGGCCATGTGCTTGGCCAGGTTGTCCACCGGCGTGCCGTTGGCGTTACGCGCCTTCGTATAGCTGTAGTTCACCCGCAGCTCGAAGTTCTCGGGAAGCACGCGGCTGCCCTCCAGCTCGAAGCCCTTGGAGATGACCTCGCCCGCCTGGATCGAGGCGGTGGGGAAGGGATCGCTGGGGTTCGGGTTGGGATTGGTGACGAGGCGGTTGCTGTCCTTGATGTGGAACGCGGTGGCGTTGACCAGGGTATAGGCGTCCGGCACCCACTTGATGCCGCCTTCCAGCTGGCGGCCGGTCTGCGGGCGATAGGGATTGCCCTGCGGGTCGTTGCCGGTGATCGGCAGGAAGCTCTCGGTATAGCTGAAGAAGGGCGAGATGCCCCAGGCCAGCTCGCCGATGATCCCGGCACGGAAGGTCGTCGCCTTGTCCTTCACGTCGGCGCGGCCGAGTGCCTTCGTGGTGACGTCGTCGTGCCGCAGGCCGACGACCAGCGAGACGCGGTCCCAGAAGCGGATCTGGTCCTGCGCGTAGAAGCCCAGCTGGCTCTGCTCAGGGCGGGTGACGGTGCTCGTCGCCGCCAGGGTGGGCGCATCGTAGCGGCGCGGGTCGGTCGGGTCGTAAAGGTCGATGACGTTGATGCCGTTGGCGAAGGTGCCGGCCACCAGCGAGCGCGCTTCGCGGTCGATCCGGTTCCAGCTGTAGTCCACGCCCGCCAGCAGCAGGTGCTCCACCGCGGCGCCGGTGGCGAACTTCAGCTGCACGTTGTTGTCGGTGCTGAAGATCTTCATCCGTGCGAAGGTCTGGTTGCCCGACAGGCGCACGCTGCGTCCGTCGGCGCCATAGGGATTGCGCGGGGTCGAGTAGCTGTTGGCGTACTGCGAGAAGTAGTCGACGTGGCTGTCGATGTAGCGCGCCTTGAGGCTGAGCTTCACCGCATCTCCGAAGCGGTGCTCGACGATGCCCGTGCCCTGCAGCAGGCGGCCGTCGTAGCGGTCGAAACCCGGCGTGCCGGGGAAGGTGTCGTTCGGCAGCGGCCCCGCCACCGGGTTCTCGAACAAGGTGCCGATCAGCGGCAGGAAGGTGGACTGCGAGCCGCCGTCGTCCTCCTGGTAGAGGCCGAGCAGGGTGACCTCGGTCGAGGGGGCCGGCTGCCAGCGGATCGAAGGGGCGACCATCACGCGGTCGTCGCTGACGTGGTCCACCTGGGTGCCGGAATCGCGCACGCGGCCGACGATGCGGGCGGCGAGAGTCTCGGTCAGCGGGCCGGTGAGGTCGGCCATCGCCTCCTTGCGGTCGAACGAGCCATAGACGATCGCGGCATCGCCGTGGGTCTCGAACTCCGGCGTCTTCGACACCAGGTTGAAGATGCCGCCGATCGAGCTCTGCCCGAACAGCACCGAGGCGGGGCCGCGCACCACTTCGATGCGCGAGAAGTTGTAGGGGTCCGCGCGGATGCTGGCATAGCTGTCGTAGACGTCGCGCATGCCGTCGCGGAACTGGAGCGGGCTGGTGCCGCGGATGCGGTTGCTGTCGACGCGGCCGTCGGTGCCGTAGGTGTTGGCCTGGACGCCCGAAACGTAGCGGAACGCGTCCGCCACCGAGATCGCGCCCTGCGAGATGTAGGTCTCGGCGTCGATGATGGTGACCGGCTGCGGGGTCTCGATCACCGGCGTGTCGGTCTTGGTGCCCGCCGACACCCGCTCCAGCGCGCCGGTGACGACGATCGGCCCCTCGTCGTCGCGCGTCTGCTGGGCCCAGGCGGCGCCCGGGTGGAGTGCGGCCAGGCACAGCCCGCATGCGGCCAAGGTCGTCCGGTTCATCGTGCTTTCCCCTTCAATGCAATCGACGATTGCGGGGGCGCCTAGCCATCTTGCGAGTGATTGTCATTAGTAAATGACGGCCGCCCGCTTTCCGAGCGGCGGCGCGATGTCAGTGCGGCCGCTCCGCAGGCACGGCGAAGAGCGGCGGGTGGCGGTTGAGCCAGCGCTGCGCGGGCTTCTCCAGGCCATGGTAGAGCCCGGTCGAGACAGCGAGCAGCAGCGCCACGAAACCGCCGAGCTCACCCCATCCGAGCTGCAGGCCGGCGTCCACGAAGGCGATCTTGAACAGGATGAACAGCAGCACGTGCGCCAGGTACGTCGCGTAGCTGATGTCCCCCAGCCAGCGCAGCGGGCGGCTGCCGAGCATCCGCGCGACCGGCCCGCAGTCCCTCGCCAGCGCCAGCAACCCGCACGCGAGCGCCGCCGGCACGGCGAGCGTCTCGGGCGCGCCGGTGGCCCATGCCAGCGCGAGGACCGCCGCCAGGGCGCACCACGCCGGCCACGCCCCCGCGCCTCCGGCCGCGCGCTGTGCCGACCAGGCAAGGCAGGTCACGCAGCCGAGCGTGAACTCGAACAGGCAGCGCCACAGTCCGAGGCCGGTGATGTCCGCGCCGAGCACGCGGTGGCCCTGCGCGGCGAACAGCGCTCCCACGCCGCCGACCAGGAGCGCGGCCAGCAGCGGGGCCAGCGCGAGCTGCCGCCCCCTGCCGCCGCCGACGCGCGCCAGGACCGCGACGAGCCCGGGGAACACGAGGTAGGCCGCCATCTCGGCGCTGATCGACCACGCCGGATCGTTCCACGCGAGGTCCCCGGTAAAGCCCCAGTTCTGCAGCAGCAGGACGTGCAGCGGCAGCTCCCGCCACGGATAGTCGGCGCTCTCGCGCCCGGTGGCCGCCAGCAGCCCCGCGAAGGCCACGAACGCGGCCAGCACCGCGGCGTGAAGCGGCCAGACGCGCGCGAAGCGGCGCCACAGGAACCGGCCCACCTCGCCCCGGCCGCCCTGCGCCAGGCGCGGCGCGTAGCTGTGCCACATGACGAAGCCGGAGAGGACGAAGAACATGTCGACCGCGAGGTAGCCCTTGGCCAGTACGCCGATCACCGGCGCCGGCAGCAGCGCTGTCAGCGACAGGCGCAGGTGGTAGAACACCACCAGCCACGCCGCGACGCCCCTGATACCGGTCAGCGCATGGAGCTGGACGGGCGGAGCGCCCCGCGTCACGCCGCCACCATGGGGCGGCGTCGGGGACGGCGAGACGGCCGGGACAGTTGGCCGGGCCCGTCGTCGTCGCGCCCGCGCTCGATCCGTTGCAGGTAGCTCCACAGGCCGCACTGCAGCCCGATGATGGTGAGGATCATCGGCTGGTAGGCGATCCCCACGAAGGCCCCGCCCACGAGATAGATCACCTGGGCCTGCTGCAGCGCATTGGCGAGCGGCGCCTGCCATTGCTCGTCGGGGCCGGTGCGCTTGCGCCACCGGCGGCGCAGCACCTCCATCTGCCACAGCCCCGCCGCCTGGAGCGCCAGCCACAGGCCCAGCCCCGGCCAGCCCTGCTCGCCCAGCAGCTCGAAGTAGCTGGAATGGAAGGCCCGCGCCTCGTCCTGCACCATCGTGGTCTCGACCGTGACGGTGGAGCCCGAAGTGCGGGTGTCGACGATCTCCATCTGGATGTGATTGGCCAGGAAGCTGTTGAACCCGCCCCCGAACGGCCGGTCCTTCGCATAGTCGAGCGTCCAGGCCCAGACCGCCAGGCGGGTGGAGGCGGACTGGTCCGACTGGTGGTTCTCGATCGTGCTCATCCGCCCGGTGTAGCTGGCGGGCAGGAACGGGATGGCGACGGCCAGCACCGCGGCGATCGACGCCAGGTACAGCAGCGGGCGCCTGGCCGAGCGCAGCGACATCCCCGCGAGCAGCGCCAGGCACAGCAGCCCGGTGCGGGTCTGCGTCCCCACCGGAATGAGGCCGCAGGCGAAGACCAGCCCGGCGGCGAACAGCGTGACGCGCCAGTCGGGGCGGAAGATGGTCCCGTGCCTCGCCAGCCAGACGACGAGCGGGATCATCGCGACCGCCACCATCGACAGCGTCGAGCCCTCGTAGATTCCCGTATTGTCGTTCACCAGCAGCGAAAGCTGGCCATAGCCGCCGCCGCCGCCCAGCGTCTTGATGCCGCCGCCGATGACGATGGCGGAGAGCGACAGCACCATGAACAGCGCCGCCGCCTCGATCCGCAGGCGCGTGCGCAGCGTGAGCGGGAGGAAGATCGCGAAGACCAGCGCCTTCCACACCCACGACCACTTGGACGCGGCCTCTGCCGGGAACTGCGCGAGGAGGGTGGTCAGGCCGCAGTAGAGCAGCAGCAGGACCATGAGGCCCTGTCGCAGCGTGAAGCGCGAGTCCCGCTTGTCGTCGAGCACCAGCCAGCTGGCGAACGCCGCGACGAACATGACGAGCGAGACCGGGACCGAGGCCAGCAGACCGTAGGAGATCTTCTGCGGCGAGACGATGTCGACGTAGATGTAGGTGAGCACCCATAGGAACGGGCGGCGCAACCCGAGCGCCAGCAGGCCGGCCAGGACCGCGATCAGGCCGAGGTCAAGCATCGGCACCCCGCCCCGCGCGCCCGCACGCACCCCCCCACGCACTCCCGCACGCACTCCCGCACGCACCGGCGCGCGCGCCGCCGCGCCAGTCAGCAAGGGCCGGGACAGTCACCATGCCGCCGCGCTAGCAGCTTGTGGTTGATGCGATCTTAAGGCTGGGCGCCCGTTCGCCCGCGAGCCTGCCCCAGCGCGCTGGTTACGACTTGCGGTCCGGCGCAGGCCCTCAGGGCTGGCCCTTGCCGCCGTGGGCGCCCACCGCGGTGCCGGTGGAAAAGCTCGCCTCGTCCGAGGCCAGCATGACGAACAGCGGCGCCACCTCGACGGGCTGCCCGGCGCGGCCGAGCGGTGTGTCCTGCCCGAACTCGCCCAGCTTGCCGGGAAGCTGGCCGCCGGCAACCTGCAGCGGCGTCCAGATCGGGCCCGGCGCCACGGCATTGACGCGGATGCCCTTCTTGGCGAGCTGCTTGGCCATGCCCTTGGTCAGGTTCAGGATCGCCGCCTTGGTCGCCGCGTAGTCGATCAGCTCCTCGCCCGGATCGTAGGCGTTGACCGAGGCGGTGTTGATGATGACCGAGCCCGGCGGCAGCGAGGGGATCGCCGCCTTGCTGAAGCGGAACACGTGGTAGACGTTGGTCTCGAAGGTCCGCACGAACTGCTCGTCCGAGATCTCCAGGATGTCGGCCTTGCTCTGCTGGTAGGCGGCGTTGTTCACCAGGATGTCGAGCCCGCCCAGCGCCGAGACCGCCTTGCGCACGGTGTCCTCGCAAGCCTGCTGGGTGCGGATGTCCGCCGGAAGGGCCACCGCCTTGCGGCCGGCCTGGCGGATGAGATCGACCACCTCGCGCGCATCGGGCTCCTCGGACGGGTGGTAGTTGATGGCGACGTCCGCCCCCTCGCGCGCGAAGGCGATGGCGGCGGCGCGGCCGATGCCGCTGTCGCCGCCGGTGACCAGCGCCTTGCGCCCGGCCAGCCGTCCCGAGCCGCGGTAGCTGCTCTCGCCGTGGTCGGGCCGCGGGTCCATCTTGCCGGCGAGCGCCGGCCAGGGCTGGCGCTGCTCGGGGAACGGCTCGCGGCGATACTTGTCGCGCGGATCGCGCAACGCCGCAGCGCCGCCCGAAGCACCCCCCGAAGCACCTTGCGCCACGGCGGGCCCGGCCGCGCCGGCCGCGGCCAGGCCGAGGGCCGCGCCGCCGAGTATCGTGCGGCGGGAAGCGGGGAAGTCGTTCATGCTGGAATCTCCTGAGTTCCGGCGCAGCCGGCGGGTCGCGATGGGCGAGGACACGGCTGACCAACACGGGGCCGCCGCCTTGGTTTCCGCCTGCCAACGGGCATCAACGCCTGGCCCGCTTGCCCGGGCGGGCAGGCAGGCTGTTTCGTCGCGGATCGCAGCCCGGCTTGGCGGGGCATCGCCGCGCGCAACGGTCTATCGGGGGGCTAACCGGCCGCAGGCGGCCGCGCGGTCACGGGAGCCAGGACCATGAAGAAGTTCGTCAACCACGTCGACCACGTCGTCTATCTCTCCCGGTGGGAGACCGTCGACGCCAACATCGCCAGCCTCGAGGCGGTGACCGGCGCCAGGCTGGAGCGCTGCGAACGTCGCGACATGGGCGCGCTGATCTGCGTGGACTGGTCCGCCGGGCTCGAAGTGGTGGCCCCGCTGCCGGAGCGCACCGCGGCCAACGGTGCGCTCTGCGACCGGCTGGACTCGCACGGGGAGGGCCTGCTGGCCGTGGTCTACGGCGTGGCCGACCTGGAGGCGGAGGCGGCGCGGCTGGAAGCGGCCGGCTTCGCCGTCGGCCCGCCGATGGCGAGCGATCCGATCGAGCCCTGGTACGACCGCCTCGTCCTGCGCGAGCGCTTCGCGCCGAGCGTGATGGGCAGCTGGATGGTGTTCAGCCAGATCGACTACGCCGACGACGTCGTCCGCTTCGTCGACGTGCGCGAGGCGGCGCCGGCGGCGTAAGGCCCTCCCGGCGCCGTCCCAACGCCGCCGCCCCGCCGGCTCGCTGCCCTCAGTCCTGCGCGGGTCCGGCGAGGTACTCCGCGTCGGTGACGTGCTCCATCCATTCCACCATCTTGCCGTCCAGCGCCTCCTGGATGGCGATGTGCGTCATCGCGGTGGTGGCGGTCGCCCCGTGCCAGTGGCGGTGACCCGGCGGGCACCACACCACGTCGCCCGCCCGCAGTTCGACGATCGGGCCGCCTTCGCACTGCGTCCAGCCGACGCCCTCGGTCACGATCAGCGTCTGGCCCAGGGGATGGGTGTGCCAGGCGGTGCGCGCGCCCGGCTCGAAGGTCACGCGGGCGGAGCCAGTCCGCGCCGGGCCCTCCGGGCTGTTCAGCGGGTCGAGGCGCACCGCGCCGGTGAACCATTCGGCGGGGCCCCGCTGGGAGGGACGGGAGCCGTTGCGATAGAGCTTCATGATGCGTTCCTTGTGGTTCGAAGGGGAAGCCGGTTCCGGGCCGGCGGCATGGGCCGGGCCGATCAGCAGCCAGGCCGCGGCGAGGGCGGCCAGGCTCAGACGGTGACGTGCGCTGCGCATGGTTTCTGACCTTTTCGAAAGAAGGGGACTCCCGAAGCGACAGCGGGCCCGGCCCGCTTCGGTCCCGGCTTCCCGGCGTTCCTCCAGGCATAACCCCCGCGCCGCGCCCCGGGCACCCGCCGCCTGCGCGACGGGGCGATGAGCCCGCTTCACCATCGCCGGGGGAACCCTTCGAAAATCATACGCAAATACTATGCGGCGCGCCGGGTCCCCGTCTCGCTTTCAAACGGGGGATGGTCCTAATGGGGCTCCTGCACCGATCGCGCGCCGCCCCCGCGGCGGCGATCTGCAGGAGCTTCGACATGCAGGACATCCTCTGGACCGGCCTTACCCTCAGCCTCCTCGCGGCGAGCCTCGGCTACGTCGCGCTGTGCGACCGCGCGTGAGGGCCGGGCGATCATGACACTCGACCTCTGGCTGGCGGCGCTTACCGCGCTCGGCCTCCTCGTCTATCTCGTGGCCGTGCTCGTGCGGCCCGAACGCTTCTAGGAGCACTCTCCCATGACTTTCCAGGGATGGCTGCTCATCGCGGCCTTCACCGGCCTGATGCTGGCGCTCGCCAAGCCGATGGGGCTGTGGCTCCATGCGCTCTACGAGGGTCGCCGCACGCCGCTCCACGCCGTCCTCGGACCGGTCGAGCGGGGCTTCTACCGGCTGTCCGGCATCGACCCGGCCGAGGACCAGTCCTGGCGCCGCTACGCGGTCCACATGCTGGTGTTCAACGCGGTGCTGACGCTGCTGACCTACGGGCTGCTGCGCCTGCAGGGCCTGCTGCCGCTCAACGGCCTCGGCTATGCCGGGATCGGCGCGGACGGGGCGTTCAACACCGCCGTCAGCTTCGCCACCAACACCAACTGGCAGTGGTATTCGGGCGAGGCGGCGATGAGCAACCTCAGCCAGATGCTGGCGCTCACGATCCACAACTTCCTCTCGGCCGCGACCGGCATCGCGCTCGCCTTCGCGTTCTTCCGCGGCTTCGCCCGGCGGAGCGCGACGGGGATCGGCAACTTCTGGGCCGACGTCACGCGCGTGACGCTGTACCTGCTGCTGCCGGCCTGCATCGTCTATGCCCTCTACCTCGTCGCCAGCGGCGTGCCGCAGACGCTGGCCGCCTCGGTCGACGTCGCCACGCTGGAAGGCGCGCGCCAGACGCTGGCGCTCGGCCCGGTCGCCTCGCAGGAGGCGATCAAGATGCTCGGAACCAACGGCGGCGGCTTCTTCAACGCCAACTCCGCGCATCCGTTCGAGAACCCGAGCGCGGTGACCAACCTGGTGCAGATGATCTCGATCTTCGCGATCGGCACCGGCCTCACCTGGTGCTTCGGCAAGGCGGTGGGCAACACACGGCAGGGCTGGGCGATCCTCGCGGCGATGATGACCATCTTCCTGGCCGGCGTCACCGTTGTCTACTGGCAGGAAGCCGCCGGCAACCCGGTCCTCCACCAGCTGGGCGCGGGCGGGGGCAACCTCGAAGGCAAGGACGTGCGCTTCGGCGTGGTCGGCTCCGCGCTGTTCTCGGTCGTCACCACGGCCGCCTCGTGCGGCGCGGTCAACGCGATGCACGACAGCTTCACCGCGCTGGGCGGCATGATCCCGCTGTTCAACATCCAGCTCGGCGAAGTGGTGGTCGGCGGCGTCGGCGCGGGGATCTACGGGTTCCTGCTGTTCGCCATCCTCGCGGTCTTCGTCGCCGGGCTGATGGTCGGCCGCACGCCCGAGTACGTGGGCAAGAAGATCGAGAGCCGCGAGGTGAAGCTCGCGGTGCTGGCGATCGCCGTGCTGCCGCTGGTGATCCTCGGCATGACGGCGGTAGCCTCGGTGCTGCCCGCCGGCCTTGCCGGTCCGCTCAACAAGGGACCGCACGGCTTCTCCGAGATCCTCTACGGCTTCACCAGCGCCGCGGGCAACAACGGCTCGGCCTTCGCCGGCCTCACGTCGGGCACGCCGTTCTACAACGCCATGCTGGGCGTCGCCATGTGGCTGGGGCGCTTCTTCGTGATCGTGCCGATGCTGGCGATCGCCGGCAGCCTCGCCGCCAAGACCCACACGCCCGCGACAGCCGGCAGCTTCCCCACCACCGGGCTGCTGTGGACCGGGCTGCTGATCGGCATCGTGCTGATCGTCGGCGGCCTCACCTTCCTGCCCAGCCTCGCCCTTGGCCCCATCGCCGATCATCTCGCGATGATCCGTGGCCAGCTCTTCTGAGGAACCCCGCACCATGGCCCGTCCCGGTCGACCATCCGAAACCAAGTCCCTCTTCACCGCAGAGCTGATCGTTCCGGCGATCGGGGATGCCTTCCGCAAGCTCAACCCGCGCCAGTTGATCCGCAATCCGGTGATGTTCACCACTGCGGTGGTGGCGGTGCTGCTGACCGTGCTGCTGATCGTCGGGCGCGACGGCCTGGAGCCCGGCTTCAAGATCCAGCTGGTGCTATGGCTGTGGCTGACGGTGCTGTTCGGCACGTTCGCCGAGGCGCTGGCAGAAGGGCGCGGCAAGGCCCAGGCCGCGTCGCTGCGCGCGGCCAAGGCCGAACTCACCGCCCGGCGGCTGAAGGGCGACGGCGCGCGCTTCGAGGAGGTGCCGGCCAGCACGCTGCGCAAGGGCGACGTGGTGCTGGTGCAGGCCGGCGACCTGATCCCGGCTGACGGCGAGGTCGTCTCCGGCGTCGCCTCGGTCAACGAGGCCGCGATCACCGGCGAGAGCGCGCCGGTGATCCGCGAGGCGGGGGGCGACCGCTCGGCGGTGACCGCCGGCACGCGCGTCATCTCCGACGAGATCCGGGTCCGGGTCACGGTCGACCCGGGCGAGGGCTTCCTCGACCGCATGATCGCGCTGGTCGAAGGCGCCGAGCGGCAGAAGACCCCCAACGAGATCGCGCTGACCATCCTGCTGGTGGGGCTGACGATCATCTTCCTGATCGCGGTGGGCACGATCCCCGGCTTCGCCCGCTACGCCGGCGGCGCGATCCCGGTCGCCATCCTCGCGGCGCTGCTCATCACCCTGATCCCCACCACCATCGCCGCGCTGCTGTCCGCCATCGGCATCGCCGGCATGGACCGGCTGGTGCGCTTCAACGTGCTCGCCAAGTCCGGGCGCGCGGTGGAGGCGGCGGGCGACGTCGACGTGCTGCTGCTCGACAAGACGGGCACGATCACCATCGGCGACCGCCAGGCCAGCGAGTTCCGCCCCGTGGGCGGCGTCACCCCCGGCGAGCTGGCCGAAGCGGCGCTGCTCGCCAGCCTGGCCGACGAGACGCCCGAGGGTCGCTCCATCGTCGTCCTGGCGCGCGAGGGCTTCGCGCTCGACACCGCCGCCCTGCCGCAGGGGGCCGAAGTCATCCCGTTCACCGCGCAGACGCGCATCTCCGGGGTGCGGACCGGCGGCCGAGTGATCCAGAAGGGCGCCGTGCAGGCGATCCTCAGGGCCAACCCCGATGCCGAGGCGACCGCCGCCGCCACCGAGCTGCGGCGCGTCACCGACGAGATCGCCCGCGCCGGGGGCACGCCGCTGGCGGTCGCCGTCGACGGGCGGCTGCTGGGCGCGATCTTCCTCAAGGACATCGTCAAGGCCGGCATCCGCGAGCGCTTCGGGGCGCTGCGCGCGATGGGCATCCGCACGGTGATGATCACCGGCGACAACCCGCTGACAGCGGCCTCGATCGCGGCCGAGGCGGGGGTCGACGACTTCCTCGCCGAGGCCACGCCCGAGGACAAGCTGGCGCTGATCCGCAAGGAGCAGCAGGGCGGCCGCCTCGTCGCCATGTGCGGCGACGGCACCAACGACGCCCCGGCGCTGGCGCAGGCGGACGTGGGCGTGGCCATGAACACCGGCACCCAGGCGGCGCGCGAGGCGGGCAACATGGTCGACCTCGACAGCGACCCGACCAAGCTCATCGAGGTGGTGGGCCTGGGCAAGCAGCTGCTGATGACGCGCGGCGCGCTGACCACGTTCTCGGTGGCGAACGACGTGGCCAAGTACTTCGCGATCATCCCGGCCATGTTCGTGACGCTGTATCCCGGGCTCGGCGTGCTCAACGTCATGGGCCTCGCCACCCCGCAGAGCGCGATCCTCTCGGCGATCGTCTTCAACGCGCTCATCATCCCCTGCCTGGTGCCGCTGGCGCTGCGGGGCGTGGCCTACAAGCCGTTGGGCGCCGGCCCGCTGCTGGCCCGCAACCTCGCCGTCTATGGCCTGGGCGGCCTGGTCGCGCCGTTCGTCGGCATCAAGCTCATCGACCTCGCGGTAGGGGCGCTGGGGCTGGCGTGACCCTTCGCCAGGAACCGGCACAAGCCCGCAGGAGACACACCATGAACACCGATATCCTCTCGTCCTTCCGCCCGGCGCTCGTGATGACGCTGCTGTTCGCCCTGCTGCTGGGCCTCGCCTACCCGCTGGCGCTCACCGGCATCGGCCAGGCGCTGTTCCCCAGCCAGGCCAACGGCAGCCTCGTGGTCGACGGCGGCAAGGTGGTCGGCTCCACCGTCGTCGGGCAGGCCTTCGCGTCGGAGCGCTACTTCCACACGCGCCCCTCCGCCGCGGGGCAGGGCTACGACGGGCTCGCCTCCGCCGGCTCCAACCTCGGCCCCGCCTCGCAGGCGCTTCACGACCGCGTGAAGGCCGATCTCCAGCGCATGCAGACTGCGGCACCAGGTCGACCCGTTCCGCCAGACCTGGTGACCACCTCCGCCTCGGGGCTCGACCCCCATATCAGCCCCGAGGCGGCCTTGTACCAGGTGGAGCGGGTCGCCCGCGTCCGCGCCCTCGAGCCCGAGGCGCTGCGCCGCCTCGTGGCCGCGAGCATCGAGCGCCCGGCGCTGGGCTTCATCGGCGAACCGCGCGTCAACGTGTTCGAACTCAATCGACGACTGGACGCACTTGGCGCTAAGCCGGCGCAGTGACCGAGCCCGACCGCCCCTCTCCCGAAGCCCTGCTGCGCGCCGCCGCGCAGGAGGGCCGCGGCCGCCTCAAGGTGTTCCTCGGCGCCGCGCCCGGGGTCGGCAAGACCTGGGAGATGCTCTCAGAAGGCCACGAGCGGCGCGAGGCGGGGGTCGACGTCGTCGTCGGCGTGGTCGAGACCCACGGCCGGCGCGACACCGAGGCGCTGGTGGGCGGCCACGAGGTGATCCCCCGGCGCGCGGTGGACCACCGCGGCCACGCGCTGGGCGAGATGGACATCGACGCGATCCTGGAGCGCCGGCCCGCGCTGGTCCTGGTGGACGAACTGGCCCACACCAACGCGCCGGGCAGCCGCCATCCCAAGCGCTACCAGGATGTCGAGGAGCTGCTCGGCGCCGGGATCGACGTCTATTCCACGCTCAACATCCAGCACGTCGAGAGCCTCAACGACGTGGTCGCCTCGTTCACCCGCGTCCGCGTGCGCGAGACGGTGCCCGACGGCGTGCTCGAGCAGGCCGAGATCGAGGTGGTGGACATCCCGCCCGACGAGCTGATCGAACGGCTGAAGGACGGCAAGGTCTATGTCCCGCACGAGGCGAGCCGGGCGCTGGGGCACTTCTTCTCCAAGTCCAATCTCACCGCGCTGCGCGAACTGGCGCTGCGCCGCGCCGCGCAGGCGGTGGACGCGCAGATGCTGGAGCACTTGCGCGCGAACGCGCTGGCCGGCACGTTCGCGGTGGGCGAGCGCATCCTCGTCGCTGTCAGCGAGCAACCGCACGCCGCCGGGCTGGTGCGCGCGGGCAAGCGGATGGCGGACGCGCTGAAGGCGCCCTGGTCCGCCGTCCACATAGAGACCCGGCGCGACCGCCAGTTCGACGACGACGACCGCCGCCGCCTGGCCGACACGCTGGCGCTCGCCTCGCGCCTCGGCGCCTCCACCGCCAGCATCCCCGCCGTGGACGTCGCCGAGGGCCTGCGCGGCTTCGCGCGCGAGGCGCGGGCCACGCAGATCGTCATCGGCAAGTCGGCCCGGTCCTGGCTGTTCGAGCGGCGGCACGGCTCCGTGGTGGACCGGCTGGTGCGCACGCTGGGCGACGTCGCGATCCATGTCCTGCCCGCCGCGCCGGCCAGCGCCGAGCCGCGGCGGCGCCCCTCGCGCCGGGGAATCGACTGGGGCCGGCCAGCCCACTACCTCTGGGCGCTGCTGGCGGTTGCGGCGGTGACAGTGCTCGGCCGCCTGCTGCTGGAACGGCTCGATCTGGGCAACGTGGCCTTGCTGTTCCTGATGCCGGTCATGTTCGCGGCGGCCACCTTCGGCGTGCGCGCCGGCCTCTTCGCCGGGCTCGCCTCCAGCCTTGCCTACAACTTCTTCTTCCTGCCGCCGACCGGCACGCTGAGCGTCAGCAACCCGGAGAACGTGATCTCGATCCTCGTCCTCTTGGGCGTGGCGCTGGTCACCAGCCAGTTCGCCGCGCGCGTCCGGGCCCAGGCGGACCTTGCCGCGACGAGTGCGCGGCAGAACGCCGCGCTCGCCAGCTTCTCTCGCCAGCTCACCGTGGCGGCGGGCCGGGAGGAGCTGTTGCAGGCGATCTGCGCCGAAGTCGCCCGCCTGCTCGACGTGCGCACGGTGCTGCTGCTCCCCTCCGCCGACGGGCCGGTGCTGAGCGCGGCCTACCCGCCCGAGGACCGCCTCGAGCAGATCGAGCAGGCGGCCGCGCAGTGGGCGATGGACAACGGGCAGCCGGCCGGGCGCGGCTCGGCCACGCTCACCGCCTCGGACTGGCTGTTCCACCCGCTGCGCGCCGCCCGCGCAGGATCGGGCCGCGGGGTTCTCGGCGTGCTCGGCATCGCCCGCGCGGATGCCGGCGAGCCGCTCCGCTCCGACGAGGTGCCGCTGCTGACGAGCCTGCTCGACCAGGCCTCGATCGCCTTCGACCGGATGATGCTGGAGGAGGAGAACCTGGCCGCCCAGGCGGCGGGCGAGCGCGACCGGCTGCGCTCGGCGCTTCTCTCCTCGGTCAGCCACGACTTGCGCACGCCGCTCACCACCATCCTCTCGGCCGCGCAGGAGATGCAGAGCCATCCCGCGCCGGAGCTGGCCGAGACCATCGGCACCGAGGCCCGCCGGCTCGACCGCTTCGTCTCCAACCTGCTCGACATGGCGCGGGTTGAAGCGGGCGCGCTGCCGATGAAGCCCGAGGCGACCGACCTGTTCGACGCCGTCGCCAGCGCCGTCCACGACACCCGGGCGGCGCTGCACGGGCATGCCGTGGAGGTCGACATCCCGCCCAACGTGCCGCTGGTGAAGCTGGACCCGGTGCTGCTGCACCACTGCCTCATCAACCTGCTCGACAACGCCGGCCGCTACGCCGATCCCGGCACCCCGGTGACGGTGCGCTGCCGCCGCCGGCCCGATGCGCTGCTGCTGTCGGTGGTGGACCAGGGCCGCGGCATCCCCCCGGGCCAGGAGAAACGCGTGTTCGAGACCTTCACCCGGCTCGACGGCTCGGACCGCGTGCGCCAGGGCACCGGGCTGGGCCTCGCCATCGTCAAGGCCTTTGCCGAGGCCATGGGGCTGTCGGTGGAGGCCGCGGGCAATCCGGACGCACCGGGCGCCTGCTTCACGCTGCGCATCCCGCAAGCGCTCATCATGGCCCGGCCCCAGGACCCTGAAGGAGGATGACGATCCGCCACACTATCCTCGTCGTCGATGATGAGCCGCACATCCGCCGCCTCATGGCCGCGGCGCTCACCCGCGCCGGCTACGCGGTGGTGGACGCCGCCGACGCCCGCGCGGCGCTGGAGGCGCTGCGCGCGCACCGGCCGGACATCGCGCTGCTCGACCTCGGCCTGCCGGACCGCGACGGGCTCGAACTGGTGCCGCTGTTCAAGCAGCACGCCGACACCACGCTGATCGTCGTCTCGGCGCGCGATGCGACCGAGGAGAAGGTCGCCGCGCTGGACCTCGGCGCCGACGACTACCTGACCAAGCCGTTCGACACCGACGAACTGCTCGCCCGCGTGCGCGTCGCGCTGCGCAACCGCATGACCCGCGGCGGCGGCGCCAGCGCGCTGGTCGCGGGCGACCTCAGGGTCGACCTGCTGGCCCACACCGTCACCCGCGCCGGGCAGGAGATCCACCTCACGCCCAAGGAATACACCGTCCTGGCCCAGCTCGCCCGCTTCCCGGGCCGGGTCATCACGCATCGGCAGATCATGGCGCAGGTGTGGCCGGACGTGGCCGAGCACCACGTCGAGTACCTGCGCGTGCTGGTGCGCAGCCTGCGCCAGAAGCTGGAGGAAGACCCGCAGCGCCCCCGCCTCATCTGCAACGAGCCCGGCATCGGCTATCGCCTGCGCCTGAGCCCGGAAGCCGAGGCGGGCTGAGGGGCAGCGGAGGGGGGGCACGAGCCAGCCCGCCACCGCTCGTGCTGAGCGTGTCGAAGCAAGAAAGCCGCGCGCCGCCCTTCAGGCGGCCGCGCCCCCGGCCGCCGCGCGGAAGCGGCACAAGTCGTACACCGCGCGCGCCACGGGCATGGCGACGCCCGCCTCCGCCGCCAGCTCGAACACCGACAGGCAGATCGCGCCCAGTTCCAGCGGCACGCCGCGGCGGTGGTCCTGGGCCATCGAGGTGTAGAAGGGTCCCGCGCGGGCGCCGATCTCCAGCATGCGCTCGCGGGTGAGGCGGGGCTCGACGCCGTGGGCGCGGGCGACGGCGACGGTCTCGTCGAGCACGGCGCTCACCACCGGCAACAGGGCGTCGGAGCGGAACTGCTGCTCCAGCGTCGCGTCGGCCACCACGGACAGCGGATTGGTGGCGAGGTTGAGCGCGACCTTGGCCCACAGATCGGCGCGGATGTCGGGCACCACCGCGGCGTCGATGCCGCTGCCGGCGAACAGCGCGCCCACCTGCGCGGCATCGTCCCCGGCATCGTTTTCGGCCCCGGGCACGACAGGGCCCAGGACGATGCGCTCCGCGCCCTGCACGGTGGCGACGCCCTCGGCGTCCATGGCGCTCGTCAGGAACAGCACGGCGCCCACGATCCGGCGCGGGTCGAAGGCGGCGGCCAGCGCGCCTTGCGGGTCGACCGCGGCCACCGGCCGGGACGAGAGCGGCTGGCGATACCACCAGGGGATGCCGTTCACGAGCGGCACCAGCCGCGTCTGCGGCCCGACCACCTGCAGCAGCTCGGGCAGCGCGGCGGGAATGTCGCCGCCCTTGAGCGCCACGAACACGACGTCCTGCGGCCCCGCCTCCGCCGCCGCCCGCGCCGCGACCGGCAGGCGCGCCGCCGCGCCGCTCGCGCTGCGCAGCTGCAACCCCCGCTCGCCGAGCTGCCGCAGGCGCGCACCCCGGGCAATGACCGTCACCTGACCCCCTGCATCGGCCAGTCGGGCCGCCACCAGCGTGCCCACCGCGCCGGCCCCGAACACGCAGAGGCGTGGGTTTGCGCTCATGCCCGGCGCGTCCCGCGATGCGGCGTTTCAGCAAGGTTTCGGGGCAGCGGGCGGGCGGGGAAGGGGGGCACGGCACATCCGGGAAGGAGGAGAGGGACCTGCCGGCCATAGGACCGATCGCGCGCACTGTCCGCGCGTTATCGCGGCGCTAACCGGCCCTTGTGCACGCGCCGTGCGCCGTCCTACCGGCTCAGCAGTATTCCAGGCTGAGCGCGGTGGTGCTTTTTAGCTGCTTCATGATGATGAAGGTGCGCACGTTGTCCACCTCGTTGCCCGAGAACAGCTTGGAATTGATGAACTCGCTGTACGACTGCAGGTCCTTGGTGTGGACCCGCAGCATGAAATCGATCTCGCCCGTCGTGTAATCGCACGAGACGATCTCCGGCAGCGACTCGACCCGCTCGCGAAACGATTGCACGTGTTCCTTGGCCTGGGAGCGCAGGCGCACCGAGACATAGGCGGAGATCCCGAGGTTCAGCTTCTCGGGATTGAGGATCGCCGCGGTGCGTTCGATGTAACCCTCGTCGCGCAGCCGCTGCAACCGCCGCGAAGACTGCGACGGCGACAGGAAGATCCGCGCACTCAGCTCGCTCGGCCCGAGGTCCCCGTCCTGCTGGATGAGCTCCAGGATCTTGCGGTCGAAGTGATCGAGGCGGTCCTTGGCCATGGCGGTTCTCCTGGTCTGGGAGGGATCATGCAGATTGATTGCGCCGATCGCCACGAAGGTGGGCGGCGCGTGCGAACTATCAGCGCAATGCGCAAAAAAGGCAAACCCGCCGCGGGACCTTGCCGGTACAAGGCGGGGCATCCTCCACTATCCGGGACCACCATGCTGTTCGATTGCTTGGCCGCGCAGACGCCAGACCCCCTGCTTTCACTCATCGGCGAATTCGCCCGCGACGGCCGGGCCGACAAGCTCGACCTCTCGGTCGGCGTGTACCGCGACGACGAGGGCCGGACCCCGGTGATGCAGGCGGTCAAGCAGGCCGAACAGCGCCTGGTCGACGGGCAGGCCTCCAAGTCGTACCTCGGCCCCGACGGCGACCGCGGCTTTGCCGAAGCGATCACCGACCTCGTGCTCGGCGCGCAAGCGGGCAGCCGCGCCCGCGCGATGCAGACGGTGGGCGGCACCGGCGCGCTGGGCCTCGCCGCCGGCCTGCTCGCGGCAGCAGGAGGGCCGCGCACGATCTGGCTGGCGACGCCCACCTGGAGCAACCACGTCCCGGTCTTCGCCGCAGCGGGGCTGGCGATCCGCACCTACGCCCATGTCGATCCGGCCACCGGCGGCTTCGCGCTCGACGCCTTCCTCGCCGCCGCCGAGCAGGCGCAGCCCGGCGACGCGTTCCTGCTGCAAGCGTGCGGCCACAACCCGACCGGCGTCGACCCCGACCCCGAGGCCTGGGAGACGATCGGGCGGACGCTGGCGCGCAAGCGCCTCATCCCGCTGCTCGATGACGCCTACCAGGGCTTCGGCGAGGGGCTGGAGGAGGACGCACAGGGCCTGCGCACGGTGCTGGCCGAAGTGCCCGAGGCGCTGGTCGCGGTGTCCTGCAACAAGAGCTTCGGGCTCTACCGCGACCGGGGCGGCGCGCTGGTCTGCTGCGGCCACGACGCCGCCGCGCTGGAAGTGGCGATGGCCAACGCCCGCACCATCGCCCGCTCCTCCTATTCGATGCCGCCGGACCACGGCGCCGCGGTCGTGCGAACGATCCTGGAGGACAGGGCGCTGACGCAGCTGTGGCGCGACGAACTGGCGCGCATGCGCCATCGCCTGCGAGCCACCCGCCGGGCGTTGGGGGCGAGGCTCGCCGCCAACGACCCCAGGCTCGGTGCGATCGCGGGCCAGCACGGGATGTTCTGCCTGCTCCCCATCGACGCCGCGCAAGTCGCGCGGCTGAGGTCGCAGTTCGCGATCTTCATCGCCCCGGACGGCCGCGTGAACCTGGCGGCACTGCCGCTCCACCGCGTCGATGCCTTCGCCGAGGCCCTGGGCGACGTGACGGCCCGCGTCACCACCTGAGCCGGCGCGGCGGCGCGACGGGACGGGACGGGAGCGGGACGGCCCCGCTCCCGGCCTTGTCACGCGCCGGTCAGCGCTGCGCCTCGGGCACTTCCGCCGGCGCCGAGGGCGCGACGTCGGTGGCGCCGAGCTGCTTCCAGTTCAGCATCGCATTGTAGAGCATCCGGAACTCGCCGAAGTTCTGCCAGCGCCAGATCGGGTTGGTGGCGAACATCAGGATGCGCCCGTTGCCGCGGGGAACGTTGATGATCGCCGGCCGGTCCTTCACCGCCTCGGCCTCGCGCATGAAGCCGCTCATCACGCCGGCCTTGCCGCCGGGGAACTCCATCAGCACTTCGCCCTTGAGCCTCTCGGGCACCGCGTAGAGCGTGTTGTCGGCCCAGCGCACCGGCATCTTGGCGTCGACCAGGTCGCCCTGGTAGCCGTAGAAGATCGGGCTTTCGGGCTTGAGGACCTTGGCCGAGACGATCGGGCCGGGGGCGTAGAAGTCCTTGGGCGGCGCGCTGGTGGTGATGTCGTCGACGAGGCCGAACTGCACCGGCACCGCGCTGGCGTTGCCGGTGGTGATGAGCGTGCCGCCCTGCTCCACGAACTGGCGCAGCGCCATCAGGCCTTCCAGGCCCATGCCCCCGCGAATGTCCTCCGACGCGCCGTAGTCTCCGGAGAAGCGGTATTTCTCGGTCTTGGTGTAAGGGAGCGGCTTGCCCTGCATCGGCAGGTCGAAGACGATGTCCTTGGTCGACCGGCCCTGGTTCGGCAGGATGATGACGTCGAAGTCGGCGCGCAGGTTCCCCTGGCGCAGCCGCTCCTTGTAGACCAGGTCGTAGTCGATGCCCTGCTGGTCGAAGGCGTAGCGCAGCCAGCCCACCTTCTCGGTGCCGCCCCAGGTGCTGAACACCGCCGTGCGCGGGAGAGCGCTGTCGTGCGCCGCCGAGGCACCCGAACCGGACACCGCCACGGCCTTGAGGCCGAGCTGCTCGACCAGCGGCTTGAGCGTGCCGTAGGCGCTGCCCGGCACCAGGAACGAGCCGGCCGGCACCGTCTGCCCCTTGGCCTTGAACGGCGCATCGACGATGCGCACGCCCACGTCCTTCAGCTTGTAGCGCAAGGTGGCCATGTTGACCGAGCCTTCGTCGAGCACCGCGTAGGTCCCGGCCCCGGCGCCGTCGATCGAGCCGGAGAGCGCGAAGCTGTCGAGCTTCGTCACCGGCGTCTCCAGGATCGCCTTGTCGGCCACCTCGACCACCTTGGTGTGCGTCATCAGCCCCATGGTCCAGGCCGCGTCGTCGTAGGTGGTCAGCTTCTCGTCGGGATAGTTGTCCTGCAGGCGCAGCAGCATCTTGGCGAGCCGCCCATAGGGCTGGTCCAGCTTCACGATCAGCGAGCCGGCCGGATAGGAGCCTTCCTTCACCTTCACCGCCTGGGTCGCCCGGCCGATCTCGATGCCCTGCATCCGCAGCACGTCGGTGACGAACTTGATCCGCGCGGAGTCCGCCTGGCCGGCAGGGATGACGTAGGCATAGGGCGCCTCGCTGCTGCCCGCGACCACGGCGTTGCTGCTCTTCTTGTAGAAGTTCTCGAGGATCACGTTGGGGAAGCGCGATGCCAGATCCAGCGCGGTGAGGATGCCGGTTTCCATGTAGTTGGTGTTGTTGCGCATCGACCACATGACCTCCTTGTAGGGAGGCAGCGGGCGATACCAGTCGCGCTTGGTCCAGTCGCCGCCGCGCACGCCGGTCTGCACCTCGGGCGCCACGTGCCGCAGCATCGTGGTGGCGCCGGCGTTGCCGAAGGTCTCGTACATGCGCAGCATGCCGTTGTGGTTCGACGACATGAAGGCGAGGTAGCCGGGAGTCCACGCATCCACGAAGCCGTGCGTCCACACGCCCGGCATGCCGTACTTGGTCATCTGCGCCATCTCGAAGTTGGCGAACCACGGCAGCTCACCGAACAGGATGGGGTCGAGATCGGGGTTCTGGGGCGCCTGCCCCGAATAGGTGTACATGAACGGCACCGATTCATGCAGTTCGTGCATGACCGGCGGGTGCCAGTCCAGGTAGAACTTCATCAGGTGACGCGCGCTGACGTCCGAGAAATTGATGTCGCGGTTGTTGTCATGGTAGATGTACTTGCCCCAGTACGGCGGGCCGCCCGGCTTGGTGCGGTCGTCGCGCTCGTCCACGAGGTTGCGGTAGTACCAGTCGACGTAGCGGTCGCGCCCGTCGGCCTCGAGCACCGGCGTGATCGAGACCACCAGGTTCTCGCTGATCGTCTTCATCAGCGTGCTGTCTTCGGTGAGCAGGCGGTAGGCCAGCTCCATCAGCATCTCCGGCGGGCCGGTCTCGGCGCTGTGGAGGCCGCCGGAGATATGGTAGATCGGCTTGGTGGCGGCGATCACGCCTGCCGCTTCGGCTGCCGGCAGCGTGCGGGGGTCGGCCAGCCGCGCCAGGTTGGCGCGGTAGCTCTCGAGGTTGGCGATGTTGTTCGCCGCGGAGATCATCACGACGACGTTCTCGCGCCCTTCCTCGGACTTGCCGATCTCGATGATGCGTACGCGGTCGGGCGCGGCGGCGGCCAGCGCGCGATAGTACCCGATGATCTGCTCGTAGTAATGCAGCGTATTGGGCGCGCCGATGTGCTGGCCCAGGACCTGCTTGGGCGAGGGGATCGTGCTCGAAACCGGAAGGTGATCGACGAGCGGGCTCATGAACTCGGGCTTGGTCGTCCAGCTCTTGACCGTGTCCGCATAGTCCGGGTCCATCTGCTGCGCCGATGCTGCGCCGCACAACAGCATTGCCATCGTGGCGGCGGCGAAGCTCTTCCTGATCATCAGTCCTCCTGTTTTCGACATAGGCCCGCACGGCGCGCAGGACCGCATGGTCCTGCGCCGAGGTCCGCCGGCTCGTGATGGTGATCCCCGCAGCCATCTTTTCCGCTCCGGCGCCGGGTTGCAACAATATTTCTGTTTTGGCGCGCGGACTTGGCCAATCTGCCGCGCAATTCGCCGGCAAAAGCCGGTCTCCAGCGCTCCGGGACGCTGCACTTTCCCGCCGATTTGAAGGAGAGCGCAACAAAATTCCATGTCGGGCGGCGAGGACGCTTCGTGCGTGCGAATTGCACCACGCATGCCGAAATCTTTTGTTGACCTCACCTGCCTCTTCTTCCACGCTGACCGGGTCGGAGCCTTGGGGGCACAGGGTTCGACCAAGCCGCGGCATCGTTCAGCGGCACTTGTGGGGGCAACCATCCGGTTCAGCAACGCGAGGGCACTGAAGGGTCGCCAGGCGACTGTCGCAGCACGGCGATGGCAGGGAATATTGCGCTTGCGAAAAGCCAGGCGCCACAACGATGAGGGGTTGTAGATGTCGAGATTGAAGATCCGTCCCGCGAGCGGACGCCGCACCCTGGCGACCATCCTCGCCCTTGGAGCGGGCGCCGCCGGCATGGCGCCGCTGCAGGCCACCGCCCAGGATGCCGCCCAGGATGTTGCCGGCGCGCCGGTCGGCAACGAGATCGTGGTGACCGCGCTCAAGCGCAGCACGACCATCCAGGAAACGCCGATCTCGATCTCCGCGATCACCGGCGAAAGCCTGTCGCAGTCGGGCGTGCAGAGCATTGCCGATCTCTCGGCCACCACGCCGGGCCTCAACCTGGTCGACGGCGGCCCCTCGCAGCGGCGCGTGGTGATCCGCGGCATCCAGGGCGCGGGCGAGCCGATGATCGGCACCTACTACGACGAGACGCCGGTGACCGGCATGGTCGGCGCCAGCAATGACGCCGGCGGCTCCACGCCCGAGCTGCGCCTGTTCGACGTCGACCGGGTGGAAGTGCTGCGCGGGCCGCAGGGCACGCTCTACGGCGCCGGATCGATGGGCGGCACGCTGCGCATCATCTACAGCAAGCCCGACCTCACCCAGGTGGAGGGCACTGTCGACGCCAGCCTCTCCAACACCGACCATGGCGGCTGGAACTACGAAGGCAGCGCCATGCTGAACGTGCCGCTGGCGACCGACAAGGTCGGCGTGCGCGCGGTGGGCTTCTATCGCCGGCAGGACGGCTTCATCGACAACACCGCGCTCGGGATCGACGACATCAACGTGCTCAAGAGCTACGGCGGCCGCCTGATGCTGCGCATGAAGCCGTCCGAGCGCTGGACCTTCGACGTGGCGGCCTTCCTCAATCGCACCCGCACCGACACCCCGGGCTGGGTGCTGAACGCGGGCAAGTACAACTCCGACGCCTATACCCGCCAGCCGGTGCGCGACGACGTCGAGCTCTACAGCATCACCTCCAACTACGAGTTCGACTTCGCGACCTTCACCGCGACCGGCTCGTACATGCACCGCGACCTGTCGTCGGTCGGCGACGTCTCGCGCTACATCAGCGGCCAGCGCACGCCTGCGCGCTGCGCCACGCTGGTCGGCGCCGGCGCGGCCTGCAGCCCCTCGCAGCTGTCCGGGTTCTATGCGCTGGTGGACTCGCAATCGACCTCGGCGCTCTACCCGCAGCAGGAGATGGACGCCTGGACGGCCGAGCTGCGGCTGAGCTCGGACGGATCGGGGCCGCTGAACTGGACGCTCGGCGGCTTCTATTCGGATCGCAACATCGTCGTGCAGAACCCGCAGGTGAACGCCGATCCCGAGACCGGCGAGATCATCCGCCCGCTGCAGATCGCGACCGTGCGGAACATCGACGACACGCTGACGCAGCTGGCCGGCTTCGGCGAGCTGTCGTGGGATGTCGTCGACGGGCTGAACCTGACGGCGGGCGCGCGCTACTTCCACTACGAGAAGGACATCGTGGGCGAGACGACGGTGCCCTCGATCCTGGTCGGCGCGCGCGTCACGCCGCCCACCCGCGTCGCCTCGTCCGAGAACGGATGGGTGTTCCGCTTCAACGGCTCCTACAAGATCACGCCCGACATCATGCTCTACGCCGAAGCCGCCCAGGGCTTCCGGCCGGGCGGCGCCAACCAGGTGCTCGGGCTCGACGCCGCGCTGACCGCGTACGATTCGGACAGCTTGTGGAACTACGAGGTGGGCCTGAAGACCAGCTTCCTCAACCGGATGGCGACCTTCAACATCGACGTCTACCGCATCGACTGGAGCGACATGCAGATCACGCTGCGCACGCCCAACGGCGCGTTCTCCTACCTCGGCAACGCCGGCAAGGCGCGGGTCGAGGGCGTGGAGGCCGAGCTGGGCCTGCGCCCGCTCTACGGCCTGTCGATCCAGGGCAACGTCACCTACATCGACGCCCGGCTCACCGAGGACCAGAACACCGGCGTGACCGCGACCTCGGGCCTCGACGGGGACCGCATCCCCTACGTGCCGAAGTGGATGGCCGGCGGCTCGGTGCAGTACGACTGGCCGCTCAGCGAGACCCTGGGCGGCATGGCGCGCGTCGATGCGAGCTACGTCGGCGGATCGTGGTCGGACTTCCGCCACACCTACGTCTACGCGCGCGAGGTGGACGACTATGCGCTGGTCAACGCGCGCATCGGGATCGAGGGGCCGGAGAAGGCCTGGGGGGCGTACCTGTTCGCCACCAACCTGCTCAACGCCACCGCCATCACCCGCGCCACCTCCAGCGCCATCGCGGTGGGCCGCACCCTGGTCAACAGCGCCACGCCGCGCACGGTGGGCGTCAACGTCCGCTACAACTTTTGACGACCCGATCCCGGCGCCGGCACTGCCGCCGGCGCCGCCCCGTTCCTCCCCAGTCCGGACCCGCGAGATGACCCTTTCCGCTTTCACCAAATGCCTCCCCCTGGCCGCCGCGCTGCTGTGCGGCGTCTCCGGCGGCGCGATCGCGCGCGACGTCGTGGTCCATGCCGGCCAGCTGTTCGACGGCACCGCGATGCGCAGCCGCGCATCCGTCGTCATCCACGACGACCGGATCGTCTCGGTGGAGGACGGCTTCGTCACCCGCGACGGTGCCGAGGTGGTCGACCTGTCGACCAAGACGGTGCTGCCCGGCCTGATCGACGCGCACGACCACATCCTGATGGGCTACAGCGGCAAGAACCCGGTGGCCGAGCGCGTGCAGGAGACCACGATCGACCAGGCCTATGCCGGCGTCGGCTATGCGCGCGCCACGCTCAAGGCCGGGTTCACCTCGATCCGCGACGTGGGCGGCGAGACCAAGGTGATCGTCGGCCTCAAGAAGGCGATCGCCGAGGGCAAGGTGGAGGGCCCGCGGATCTGGGCCGCCGGCTATCCGCTCGGGCCGACCGGCGGGCACGGCGACCCGCAGAACGGGATGAGCCCGGAGCTCGACTTCCATTCCGAGGGCCGCGTCATCGACGGCCCGGACGAGGCCGCCCGGGTCGTGCGCGCGATGCGGCGCGACGGCGTCGACCTCATCAAGATCATGCCGAGCGGCGGCGTGCTCTCGATCGGCGACGACCCCAGCCACCAGACCATGACCGACGACGAGATCCGCGCCGTGGTCGACACCGCGCATGGCCTCGGCATCAAGGTCGCCGCGCACGCGCACGGCAAGGTGGCGATCCTGCACGCCGCCGAACTGGGCGTCGATTCGATCGAGCACGGCTCGTTCGGCGATGCCGAGACCGACCGCGCCATGAAGGCCCACGGCACCTACCTCGTGCCCACGCTGCTGGTTGCCGACACCGTGGTCCAGATCGCCAAGACGCGGCCCGAGACGCTGAACCCCTCCGCGGCGGCGAAGGCGCTGGAAGTGGGCCCGATCGTCCTGCGCAACCTCGGCCGCGCCTACAAGGCGGGCGTCAAGATCGCCTTCGGGACCGACCAGGGCCTGTCCCCGCACGGCCGCAACGCGCGCGAGTTCGCGCTGATGGTCCAGGCCGGCATGACGCCGCTGGATGCGATCAAGGCGGCCACCGTCCATGCCGCGGACCTGCTCGGCGCCAGCGACCGGATCGGCTCGATCCAGCCGGGGCGCTATGCCGACCTCATCGCCGTCAGCGGCGACCCGCTGCGCGACGTCACCCGGCTGGAGAGCGTCGAGTTCGTGATGAAGGGCGGCGAAGTCGTGAAGTGACCCGGCGGAGCGGGCAGCCCCCCGGGGCGGTCCGCTCTTCGCCGATGCCCTAGCTCTGGCGCCCGGTGGGGACGACCATCGGCGCCGGCCCCGCCAGGTCGATCCGCGCCGTGATGCCGTAGACCTGGCGCAGCCGCTCGGGGCTGAGCACCTCGGCCGGCGTCCCTTCCGCGACGAGCCGGCCGCCGTCGAGCAGCAGCAGCCGGTCGCAGTAGCGCGCCGCCATCGTCAGGTCGTGCAGCACGGCGACGACCAGCGCCCCGGCACGCGCCTCGCGCGCAAGCAGCTCCATGACGTCGATCTGGTGGCCCGGGTCGAGCGCCGCCAGCGGTTCGTCCACCACCAGGCCGGGCGCGCCCACCGCCAGCGCGCGCGCGAGCATCACCCGCGCCCGCTCGCCGCCCGACAGCTCGGTGGCGATGCGATGGGCGAGGTGCAGCACGTCGGCCCGCGCCATCGCCTCCTCCACCGCGCGGCGGTCCTCGGCGCCGACCCGCGACAGCGGCCCAAGATGCGGCAGCCGCCCCAGCTCGACCAGCCGCGCGACGGTCAGCGGCCAGTGCAGCGTCTGGCCCTGCGGCAAGTAGGCGATCGTGCGCGCCAGCGCGCGCGGCGCGATGGCCGCGATGTCCTGCCCGTCGATCCGCACCGTTCCGCTCCGCGCCGGCACGAGGCCGAGCATCGCGCGCACCAGCGTCGACTTGCCGGCGCCGTTGGGGCCGATCACCCCGGTGAGCACGCCGGGCTCCAGCCGTGCGCTCACCGCGTGCAGCACCGGCCGGCGATCCAGGTCCGCGCCGAGGCTTTCGATGGCAAGGCTCACCATGCGCCGCGCTCCCGCAGCAGGTGCACAAGGAACACGGGCACACCCAGGAAAGCGGTCACCACTCCCAGCTTGAGCTCGCTCGCGGTCGCGATCAGCCGCACCAGGATGTCGGCGCCGGCCAGCAGCACCGCGCCGCCCAGCAGCGAAGGCAGCAGGATCGCCGAAGGGCTGCGGTCGGTCAGCGGGCGGACCAAGTGCGGCACGATCAACCCGACGAAGCCGATGGCGCCGGACACCGCCACCGCGCCCCCCACGCCGACTGCGGTGCCGAGCAGCAGCCGGCGCCGCGCCCGCGTCAGGTCCACGCCCAGCGACCGCGCGCCGTCCTCGCCCAGCGAGAGCGCATCGAGCGTCCGCCCGTCGTAGAGCAGCAGTCCCGCGCCCAGCGCAATGCAGGGCAGGGCGATCCAGATGTGCTCGGTCGTGCGGTTCTCGATCGAGCCCAGCAGCCAGGCCATGATCTCCATCGCCGCGAACGGGTTGGACGAGAGGTTGAGGGCCAGGCTGATCCCGGCGCCGGCCAGGGTGGACACGGCGATGCCGGCCAGGATCAGCGCCAGCGGGCTGGCGGATCGCCCCGCCAGCGCGAACAGCAGCAGGAGCGAGAGCAGCCCTGCGCCGATCGACAGGAGCGGCAGCATGACGATGTTCCACTCGGCGATGCCGAAGTAGATCGCGCCGACCGCGCCCAGCGCCGCCGCGTTGGACGCGCCCAGCACCGAAGGCTCGGCCAGCGGGTTGCGCAAGTAGCCCTGCAGCACCGCGCCCGCCAGCCCGAGCATGGCGCCGACCAGCAGTGCGATCACGGTGCGCGTCAGCCGCAGCTCGATCAGGATCGCGCGCAGCACCGGGTCGCCGTGCCCGGCCAGCGCGGCCAGGATGCGGCTTGGGGCGATCGCCACCGGGCCGACCGCCATCGAGCCGCAGGCCGCCAGCACCAGCGCCGCCACAAGCACCGGTATCAGCGCCGGGTGGCGGCTGTGGGAAGGGCCGTCCGCTAGCGCGCGGCGGGGGTCAGGGGAAAGGTCTGGCACGAATACCTCGTCTTGGATCGGTTCCCCGTCACGCTTGTGTCCCGGGGTCGTGTTGCTATGGAGCGGCCCTGATGAGGCTCGCGATCTGTCTTCGTTCGGGAATGCTCGCGCTGGGCGCCCTGGTGGTGCTCCTGGGTGCGAGCGGCAGTCCTGCGCCCCCCGCCCGCCCTGCGGTGCCGGCACCGCGGCGGATCGTCTCCCTCAACCTGTGCGCCGACCAGCTGGTGCTCGCGCTGGCCGACCGGGGCCAGATCGCGGGGCTGACGCGCAATGCCACCGACCCGCATATGTCCGCGGCCGCGGCCTCCGCGCGCGGGCTGCGCGTCCTGCGCGGCTCGGCCGAGGAGATCATGGCGATCGAGCCGGACCTCGTCATCGGCATGCCGGCCCGCCGCAGCCCCGCCATCGCCGTGCTCAAGTCGCGCAAGTACCCGGCAGTCGACCTCAAGTCCGCCGAAAGCTACGCCGCGATCGTCGGCTCCATTCGCGAAGTGGCGAAGGCGGTCGGCCACCCGGAGCGCGGGGAAGCGCTGGTCGCGCGCATGGACCGGGACCTCGCCGGGCTGCCGCGTGCGCGGCCGGGTCTCGTCGCCGCCTACTACCAGCGGCGCGGCTATCTGACGGGGACCGGCACCCTCGTCGATGACCTGATGCATCGCGTGGGGGTGACGAACCTTGCGGCCAAGCTCGGAAAGCCGGCGCTCTCGCAGATGAGCCTGGAGGAAATGGCCGCCGCCCGCCCGGATTTCCTGGTGGTGGACACCGCCACCGACCGCGTCGTCGACCAGGGCACCGCGATGATGCATCATCCGGTGCTGGACGGCATCCCGCGCATCGGCATCCCGCAGGCCTGGACCGTCTGCGGCGGCCCGGCCTACGTCAAGGCGGCGCGTGCGCTGGCGCAGGGCGTCACCGCTCACTGACGTTCTCCCGCCAGTCGATGCGGGCCTGCCAGCCGCGGCGCTCCAGCTCGGGCACGTCGTCGGGCTCCTGCGGATGGCCCAGGCACAGGAGGGCGACGAAGCGCCAGGCAGCAGGCACCTCCAGCAGCGCAGTGACGAACGCAGGCTCCACGATCGAGACCCAGCCCAGGCCGAGGCCGCGGGCGCGGGCAGCGAGCCAGAGCGTGTGGATGGCGAGCACCACCGACCATTCGCGCGTCTGCGGCATCGTCGCCGCACCCAGGCCGAGGCCGGCCGGCGTGGCATCGTCGCAGAACACCGCGATCACCTCGGGCGCGTCGGCCAGGCCATGGAGCTTGAGCGCGCCATAGGCCGCACGGCGGTCCGCAGCCGGCATGCGCGCGCCGGCCTTCGCCGCCTCCGCATCGACGTGGCGTGCCAGCGACGCGCGCGTGGCCTCGGAGCGCACCCGCACGAAGCGCCAGGGCTGCGAATTGCCGACCGAGGGTGCCCGTTGCGCCAGCTCCAGCAACTCGGCCACCAGCGCCTCGTCGAGCGGGTCGCTGCGGAAGTGCCGCGAATCCCGCCGCCATGTCAGCAACGTCGCGAGATCGTCGTGGAAGGAAGGCGCGAAGAGCGGCGGCAAGATCAGAACTCGATGCCCGGTTGCGCCTTGACGCCCTGCTCGCGGAACGGGTGCTTGACCAGCGTCATCTCGGTGACGAGGTCCGCGGCGTCGATCAGCGCCTGCGGCGCATTGCGGCCGGTCACGAGCACGTGCTTCATCGCGGCGCGCCCGGTGAGCACGTCCAGCACCTCCTCGATCGGCAGGTAGTCGTAGCGCAGCACGATGTTGAGCTCGTCAGCCAGCACCATGTCGTAGGCAGGATCGGCGACCATCCGCTTGACCTCGTCCCAAGCCTCGCGCGCCAGCGCGACGTCGCGGGCGCGGTCCTGCGTGTTCCAGGTGAAGCCTTCGCCCATCGGCTTGAACTCGACCTGCTCGGGAAAGGCATCGAAGACCACCTTCTCGCCGGTCGCCATGGCGCCCTTGACGAACTGCACGACGCCGACCTTGCGGCCATGCCCGATCGCGCGCACCACCATGCCGAGCGCCGCGGTGGTCTTGCCCTTGCCCTTGCCGGTGTGGACGATCAGCAGCCCCTTCTCGACCGTCTTGCCGGCCAGGATCCGGTCGTGGACGGCCTTCTTCTTCTTCATCTTCTCGGCGTGCTGCTCGTCGGTGCGCTCTGCCATCGTCATGCTCCTGCGATACGGGCGAGCAGCAGGCCCGCGCTGTTGCTCCGGGGTTTCCACAGGCCGCGCTCGAGCGCCTCGGCCAGGCGCGCGGCAGTCTCGCGCAGCGCTGCGGGATTGGCCTGCGCCATGAACGCGCGCACCGCCTCGTCCTCGATGAAGGCGGCGTGGACGGCATCGAAGTGGTGGTCCTGCACCGCATGCGTGGTGGCGGCGAAGGCGAAGAGGTAGTCGACCGTGGCGGCGATCTCGAACGCGCCCTTGTAGCCGTGGCGCATGACGCCTGCGATCCACTTGGGGTTGGTGACGCGCCCGCGCACGATGCGGCCGATCTCGTCCGCCAGCGTGCGGATCACCGGGCGCTCGGGGCGCGAGTGATCGTTGTGGTAGCTGACCGGCGCGCGGCCCCGGATGTGCTCCACGGCCGCGGCGATGCCGCCCTCGAACTGGTAGTAGTCGTCGCTGTCGAGCAGGTCGTGCTCGCGGTTGTCCTGGTTCTGCACCACGGCATCGGCATGGGCGAGTCTGGCCGTGAACAGCGCGCGCTCGGCCTCCCCCTCGGCGCCGGCGCCATAGGCGTAGCTGCCCCATTCGAGGTAGACCTCGGCGAGATCGCCGCGCTCGTGCCACAGCCGCTCGTCGATCATCGCCTGCAGGCCCGCGCCATAGGCACCCGGCTTCGATCCGAACACGCGGGCGCCGGCGCGGCGGGCGGCGAGCGCGGGATCCTCTCCGGACGCGGCCAGCGCGGCGCTCTCCTGCCGGTGGCGCTGGGCCGCGGGATTGTCGGCGTCGGCCTCGTCCAGCGCCATCACCGCGCGCGCGGCGCAGTCGATCAGGGCCATCTGCTCGGGGAAGGCATCGCGGAAGAACCCGGAGACCCGCAGCGTCACGTCCACGCGCGGGCGGCCGAGCTCGGCCAGGGTCATCACCTCGAACCCGGTCACGCGGCCGGAGGCCCATTCCCAGCGCGGGCGCACGCCCATCAGCGCCAGGGCCTGGGCGATGTCGTCGCCACCGGTGCGCATGTTCGCGGTGCCCCAGGCGGACAGCGCGATGGCGCGCGGGTACTCGCCCTCGCGCTGCAGATAGTCCGCGACCAGCAGCTGCGCCGAGCGCTGGCCGAGGTCCCAGGCGACCGCGGTGGGCACCGCGCGGGTGTCGACCGAATAGAAGTTGCGGCCGGTGGGCAGCACGTCGGGCCGCCCGCGCGTCGGCGCGCCCGAGGGCCCCGGCGCCACGAAGCGCCCGTCGAGCCCGGCCAGGAGCGCCTGCGTCTCGGCGGCCCCGCAGCGGTCCACACGCGGCGCGAGGTCGGCGGCGATGGCCTCGAGCACCGCGGTGCTGGCGGGCAGGGGATCGGCCGGGGGACGGTCGAGCCAGGCCGCCGCGAGCAGCTCCAGCCGCTCGACGGTGTCGCCCAGCGTCCGCCACGGCTCGTCCGACACCGCGGCCAGCGCCGCCGGCCGCGGGCCCGACCAGGGATCGGCCATGCGGCAGTCGAGCGGGTCGAAGGCGAGGGCGAAGTCCTGCGCCATGGCGCGCAGCAGCGAGGCTTGCCCCGGTCCGTCGTAGCCGCGCGGCGCCCGCGCCAGGGCGACGAGCAGGTCGCGCCGCAGCCGGCCTTGGGGCGAGTGGCCGAAGACGTGCAGCCCGTCGCGGATCTGCAGCTCCTTGAGCTCGCACAGGTAGTTGTCGATGGCCGAGAGCGCATCGTCGCCGTCGCCGGTCGCGCCCGCGTCCTTGTCCAGCCCCTGCGACCGGGCGAGGTCGATGATGTCGCGGCGCAGCCGCTCCAGCCGGCGCGGGTCCATGCCGGCGGCGAGGTAGTATTCGTCCACCAGCGCTTCGAGGTGCTTGAGCGGGCCATGGCTCTCGGCGCGGGTCAGGGGCGGGGTCAGGTGGTCGACGATCACCGCACCGATGCGCCGCTTGGCCTGCGTGCCTTCGCCCGGGTCGTTGACGATGAACGGGTAGAGCTGCGGCACCGGCCCGGCGCAAACCTCGGGGAAGCAGTCGGCCGACAGCGACAGCGCCTTGCCGGGCAGCCACTCCAGGTTGCCGTGCTTGCCGACATGGACGAGCGCCTGTGCGCCGAACCGCCGCTCCAGCCACACGTGGAAGGCGAGGTAGGCATGCGGCGGCGGCAGCGCCGGGTCGTGGTAGCTGGCCTTGGGGTCGATGTTGTAACCCCGCGCCGGCTGCACCGCGAGGCAGACATGGCCGAAGCGGTGGACCGCGAGGCGAAAGGCGCCGTCGCGCACGAACGGATCGTCGGCGGGCGCCCCCCAGCGCGCGGTCATGGCGGCGCGCGCGCCCTCGGGCACCGCGGCGAAGGCGGCCTCGTACTCGGCGAGGGGCAGCGCCGCCTCGCCGGGTCGTGCGAGGGAGGCGAGGTCGTTGGTGACCCCGCCGGTCATCACCTGCATGAGCGCCTGCCCGTCCCCCGGCGCATCACCGACGTCGTAGCCCGCGGCCGCGAGCGCGGTCAGGATGGAGGCGGCGCTGGCCGGCGTGTCCAGCCCCACGCCATTACCGATGCGGCCGTCGCGGTTGGGATAGTTGGCCAGCACCAGCGCCACCCGGCGCTCCGCCGGCGGCGTGCGGCGCAGCGCCGCCCAGCGCGCGGCGAGCGCGGCGACGAAGGCCATCCGGTCCTCGGCCACCCGCGGCACGACGATGCCGCACTGGGTCACCGCGTCGAAGCGCTCCGCCGCCTTGAAGGCGACGGCCCGGGTGAACAGGCGCCCGTCCACCTCGGGCAGCGCGACGTTCATCGCCAGGTCGCGGGGCGGCAGCCCGCGTGCCGAGGCCTGCCACTCGGCCTCCTCGACGGCGGCGACGGCGACCTGCAGGATCGGGCAGTCGGCCTGTTCCAGCACGCTGCCCACCCGCGGTTCGCCCGAGCCCGAGGCCGCGAAGCTGGTGGCGTTGACCACGACGTCGGGCGCGATCTCGCGGATGAAGCCGCCCAGCCAGCGCACCGCCGCCGGTTCGCGCAAGGCGCGCACGTGGACGGGCGCCACATTGAACCCCTCGCGGCGCAGCGCCTCGACCATGGCGTCGATGGCATCGAGCGTGCCCGCCACCATCAGCGCGCGGTAGAACACCAGCAGCGCCACAGGCGCGCCCGGTGCCCACGAGGCTTGCAGGTCCGCCAGCGTCGGCCGCGCGAGCCCGGGAAGGTAGAGCCCGGCATCGGCAATCGGCACCGGATCGTCGGGCGTCCCGCAGTCCCGCCCGATCGCCCGCGCCGCCAGCTGCAGGAAGGCGAGCGCGTTGGCGGTCCCGCCCTGGCGCAGGTAGTCGCGCAACCGTTCGATGGTGTCGGGCGACACCGTGGAGGCCGCCTCCAGCACCGGGTCGTCCTCGTGCCCGCTGGCGATCGCGGCGAAGGCGATCCCGCGCTCGCGTGCCACCAGCGCGATCTCGTCGACGCCGTAGGGCCAATAGCTCTTGCCGCCCAGCAGCACGACGCAAACGAAGCGCGCATGGGCGATCACCTTCTCGACGTAGAGGTCGACCGAGTAGGGGTGGCGAAGCTGCAGCAGGTTCGCCAGGCGCACGCTGGGGCCGCCCTCGGGCAGCTGCGCGGCGGCTGCGGCGAAGCAGGCGAGTTCGCTGTCCGCCACCGTGAGGATCACGATGTCGCCCGGCGGCTGGTCGAGGTCGATCGCCTCCTCGCCGTTGGAGACCGCGCCCGGGGTGGCGGAGAGGAGGTGCATCAGCCGCGCGGCACGCCGTCGAGGGCGGGCGCCAGGGCGGCCTCGATCGCGGCGCGGTCCAGGCCCTTCTGCCCGATCACCACCAGCTGCGTGCGGCGCGGCTCGGCCGGCTTCCAGGCGCGGTCGAAGAAGTGCTGGATGCGCGGCCCGACAGCCTGCACCACGAGGCGGCTGGGCTTGCCGGCCACCGCCACCATGCCCTTGACGCGCAGCACGTCGTGCGCGGCGATCTGCGCTGCGACCGCCGCCAGCAGCGCGTCCGGATCGACGACCTCGCCGCCCGCGACGATGAAGGTGTCGAAGTCGTCATGGTCGTGGTCGTCGTCGAGCCCGTCGATGTGGGAGGGGCGCGAATCGAGGTCGTCCTCGGCCGCCGCGGTGATGCCGAGCAGGGCCGCGATGTCCACCGCGCCATGGTCGGCCCGCACGATCTTCACGCCGGGACGCGTCTCGGCCGAAACCTGTGCCTCGACCCGGGCGAGCGTTTCGGCATCGACGAGGTCGGTCTTGTTGAGCACCACCATGTCCGCGCAGCCGAGCTGCTCCTCGAACAGCTCCTCCAGCGGGCTGTCGTGGTCGAGGCTGGGGTCGGCCGCGCGGGCGGCGGCGAGCGCCTCGGCATCGGTGGCGAAACGGCCGGCGGCCACGGCATCGGCGTCGATCAGCGCGACTACGCCGTCCACCGTGGCGCGGGTGCGGATGCCGGGCCACTGGAACGCCTTGACCAGCGGCTTGGGCAGCGCCAGGCCCGAGGTCTCGATGATGATGTGGTCCGGCGGGCTCGGCCGGTCGAGCAGCTTCTCCATGGTCGGCAGGAAGTCGTCCGCCACGGTGCAGCAGATGCAGCCGTTCGCCAGTTCGAGGATGTCCTCCTCGGGGCAGGCGGCGTCGTTGCAGCCTTTCACCAGTTCGCCGTCGACGCCGACGTCGCCGAACTCGTTGATGACCAGTGCCAGCCGGCGGCCGCGGGCATTCTGCAGCAGATGCCGGATGAGCGTGGTCTTGCCCGCGCCGAGGAAGCCGGTGATGACGGTGGTGGGTACTTTGCTCAAGGTCATGCTCTCCCGCGCCGGCGACTTCGGTGGGCGGGGCGTACCGGCGGCGCGGCGACGCGTCCGACGGCCCGGTGCGCCTGCGGACGGGCAGGCGCGAACACGCCCGCCACACGGCACCGATGCGGCCCTGCGCCGCGATACGAATGTCGCTCAGACGGACCATACCGTGCCGTGGCCATCCCCTGGACCAAGGCAAGAGCGACCGGACGCCGGCAGGTCTCCTGGCTCGCGGGTCAAGGCACGATGCACGCCTTCCCAGGCCTGCGGGCCCAGTGGCTGGCCTCCCGCTGCCGGGAGAACGTGTGCATCGCGCTCGCCGCTTACAGTTGCAGGGACAGCTGCGGAATCGAATGGTCGCCCATTCCCACCGCCTTCCCGTTTTAAGCCTCTTGCGAGGCACCGGCGCGATCTTCGGACGGCAAGCCGCCCGGCCCGCGTCATAGGGCCTTCGTTCCCCACCCGCAAGCGGCCAGCGCCCGTCGCCAGCGGGCCCGCCGCCGTGAGCCGAGAGCGCCATCGTGCCGGCGCATCGTGGCGCCAGCGATCCGAGGGCTCTTGCACCGCCGGCGCGGCGCGACTAAGCACCCGCGCAGCCGAACGTCCTGCAAGGGCGCTTCGGCCAGATCGCGCCGGTGTCCCGAAAGGGGCTTAATAGGGAACGCGGTGAGGGGGCTCGGCTCCCGAATCCGCGGCTGTCCCTGCAACTGTAAGTGGCGAGCGCGATGCATAAGCCGGCGACCGATGGACGCCGGCAGCCACTGGGCCGGACGCTGCGACATGCGAGGCCTGGGAAGGCCATGCATCGTGTGCTGACCCGCGAGCCAGGAGACCTGCCGGCGTCCGGTCGCTCTTGCCGTGGTCCAGGGGATGGCCGAGGCACGGAAACTCCGTCTGAGCGACGCACGTGCGGCGGGGGCCGCACCGGCTGACGTGCCGGGCGCCGAGGCGTCCGTCCGGTACGTGCGCCGACCGCGCGCAGAGGCCCCACGCCAGGTTTCGCTGACGCCTGCGGGGTATCGAAGATGAATACGCACAAGGTTTCGCCCGCGGCGTTGGCCGTGGTGCTTCTACTCGCCTGCCGGCCGGCGCTGGCGGACGAGGTTCGGGCCGGGGAGGCTCGGGCCGGGGAGGCTGGGGCCGAAGAGGCTGGGGCCGCGTCGGATGGCGCAGCAGACGCGGTCTCGGGGGACACCGGGGACTCGATCGTGGTCACCGGGCAGAGCGTCGAGGAGACGCTGCCGCGCGAGATCGCGCGCTACGGCAGCGACCTGCACGAGGTGAGCGAACAGGAGATCGACGAGCGGGGCGCGGTCGATGTCGCCGCCGCGCTGCAGGCGGTGCCGGGGCTCTACGTCATGCCGCGCAGCGGCCCCTTCAGCTACGTGGACCTGTCGCTGCAGGGGTCGCGCACGCAGGACGTCCTCTGGACCGTGGACGGCATCCGCATCAACAACCGCCTCTACGGCTCCACCTCGCCCAACGACACCCTGCCGGCCAGTATGGTCGAGCGCATCGAGGTGCTCAAGGGCGGGGAGAGCCTGTTCTACGGCACCCAGGCCGCCGCGGGCGTCATCAACGTGGTGACCCGCTCGTTCGCAGACACCTTCGGCGGGCAGGTGAACGCGCAGGTGGACAGCCGCGCGGGCACCAACGTCGACGGCTGGGTACGCGGCAGCGCCGGGCGGCACCGCTTCGTCGCCTGGGCCTCGCACAACCGCTCGGAGGGCTACCGCCCCTACAGCCATCTCGAACCGAGCGCGACCGACCGGCGCTACGGCTACGACCTGTGGTCCGTAGGCGGCAAGTACCAGTTCGACTTCGGGTCCGACCTGCTCCTCAACGCCCAGTACCAGCACACCGAGGCGGATCTCGACAACCTCTCGCCCACCCGCATCCGCGAGAGCCGCAACGATCGCAACGAGGAGATCGCCAGCCTCCGCCTCGACTACGTCGGCAGCGAGGCCGTGCAGTTTTTCCTCAAGGGCTACTACCACGACTGGAGCACCGCCTACGTCCAGATCCGCAACGACCTGGCCGGCGGTCCGCCGATCGTCGTCTACCCCGAGGGAACCTTTTGGGGGTACAAGGACTTCGGCGGCAGCGCGGTGGTCAAGCTGCGGCCGCATCGCGGGCTGGAGTACCTGCTCGGCTACGACTACCAGAACTTCAAGGGTCGCGACGACGTCCTGCTGATCGGCAAGACTAAGGAGCGCGTCCACGCCGGCATCGCCCAAGTGCGCACCACCGACGAGATCTCCGACCGCGCACGGCTGGCGGCAGGGCTGCGCTACAACGACGGCAGCGGGTCGAAGAAGACCGTGTGGAACGTCTCAGGCCGGTTCGACGCGAGCGAGGCGCTCTACCTGGAGGCCAACGGCGGCACCTCGTTCCTGCTGCCCAGCGCCTCCCAGCTCTACCAGATCGACCCCTGCTGCGAGCGGGGCAATCCGAACCTGCGACCCGAGGAGAGCCTGGGGTTCAATCTCAGCGTCGGCGGCACGCTGGCGGGGCGGGTCACCTGGCAGCTCACCGGCTTCGCGCGGCGCATCGATAACCTGATCGACATCAGCTACACCGATCCGGACTACCCCGACGGCATCTACGTCAACGTCGACCAGCGGGTGAAGGTGCGCGGCGCCGAACTGCAGCTGGGCGCGACGATCGCCGATGCCTGGGAGCTGGGTGCCAGCTACACCTACACCCGCTCGCGCGATACCGGGGCGGACGTGCAGCGCGACCGCACCCCGAAGCAGCTCGCGCGCGGGTCGGTGGCCTTCCGCCCGGCCGACGTTCCCTTCAGCGCCAATGTCGCGGTCAGCTGGGTCGGGGACACCTGGCGCACCGTGTCCGGCTTCGGCCGGCGCAACTACGGCGACTACGTCCTCGTCGATGCGGGCTTCCAGATCTATCCGGACGGCGCCGCCCGGCGCCACCGGTTCAGCGTCAACCTGGAGAACATCTTCGACAAGGACTATGCCACCGGCCTCGGCTCGGCCCTGCGCGACGATGGCAGCGGCCGCTTCCTCTACGCCACGCGCGGGGTGCCTCGGACGCTGCGCGTCAGCTACGGCGTGTCGTTCTGAGAGGCGGCGCGATGATCCTGCGCTCCCTGCTCGTCCTCCATCGCTGGCTGGGCATCGTGGTCGGCCTGGTCATGACGGTATGGTGCCTGTCGGGCTTCGTCATGATGTACTCGCCCTATCCGCGCCTCTCGCCCGAGGCGCAGTTGCGCGGGCTTGCGCCGCTGCATCTGGCGGGGCCGACGCAGTGGGCGCGGGTGGACCTGCCCGCGGACACGCCGCTGTCGTCCGCGACGGTGGAGATGAGCGGGAGCCGGGCCGTGCTGCGGCTGACCCCCGCGCGCGATCCCGGGCGGCCGATCGCGCAGATGCGGGCGGCGCCGCTCGGCATTGACCTGGCGACGGGGCGGGCGCTCGCGCCCACCTCGCAGGCGGAAGCGCTCGCGATCGGGCGCAGCTTCGGGCGGCAGCTCGGGATCCAAGGGGCGCCCTTGCGGGCCAGCGCGGTGACCATCGATCAGTGGACGGTGCAGACCGCCCGCCGGCACCAGCCGCTCTGGCGCGTCGACTACGAAGGCGGCGACACCGCCTACGTCGCCGGTTCGGGGGAGGTGGTGCAGCACACCACCCGCGCCGAGCGGTTCTGGGGCTGGCTGGGGGCGGTGCCGCACTGGCTCTACCCCACCCTGCTGCGGCAGGACGGGGCGCTGTGGTCGCAGGTGGTGATCTGGGTGTCGCTGGCGGGGTGTTTCCTCGTCATCACCGGGCTGTGGGTGGGCCTCTCCCGGCTGCGGCGGGATCGCGCGGGCCGAGTGGGCTCGCCCTATCGCGGCCTCTGGTGGTGGCACCACATGAGCGGGCTGGTGTTCGGGGTGCTGGCGCTGACCTGGGTGGCGAGCGGGCTGTTCTCGATGAACCCGTTCGGCTTCCTCGACAGCATGGCCGGGCTGGCCGAGCGCGAGCGGCTGGCCGGGCCGCTTCGCTGGGGCGAGCTGCGCGGCGCGCTGGCGCGGGCCGAGATTCCCCCCGGCACCGTGCGGATCGAGGCGGCCCCGCTCGGCGGCCGGACCTACCTCGCGCGCGTCGACGCCGCGGGGACCCGCACGCGCCTCGACGCGCAAGGCCGCCGCGCACCGCTGCAGCGCGCGGAACTCCTCGGCGCGCTGGCGGCCGGGCCGCGCCTGGCCTCGCTCGACCTGATGACGCGCGAGGACGCCTACTACTACGCCCACAAGACCCCCGCGCCGCTGCCGGTGTGGCGCGCGGTGCTGGCGGACGGGCAGGCGACGCGGCTCTACCTCGATCCCGCGACGGGGCGGCTGATCCGCGCCTACGACGCCAATCGCCGGGCCGAGCGCTGGCTGCGCAACGGGCTCCACAGCCTCGACCTGCCGGGCCTGCGCACCCGTCCGCTGTGGGACCTCGTGGTGCTTCCGCTGCTCGCCATGGTCACGCTGGTCTGTGCCACCGGAACCTGGATGGGCGTCCACAAGCTGCGCCGCGACGGGCGCCGCATCCGCAATCGCCGCCGACGGCGCCGCCACCAAGACCGCGCTCCGGCGCCTACCGAGGGACTCCCCGCATGACCGCTGCCGAACCCGGCCTGCGCCGCCGCATCGTCGTCCTGTTCTGCGCGCTGGCGCTCGCCAACCTGCTCGCCTGGGCCTGGGCGTTCACCGCGTTTCAGGCGAACACGGTGATGCTGGGCACCGCGCTGCTCGCGTGGAGCCTGGGCCTGCGCCACGCGGTGGACGCCGACCACATCGCGGCGATCGACAACGTGACCCGCAAGCTGATGCAGGACGGGCAGCGGCCGGTGACGGTGGGCCTGTGGTTCGCGCTCGGCCATTCCGCCATCGTCCTGATCGCCGCCACCACCATCGCGCTGGCGGCGAGCACCCTGGCGGACTTCGAGAGCATCGGCGAGACCGGCGGCGTGGTGGCGACGATCGTCTCGGCCGGATTCCTGTTCGCCATCGCGATCATGAACCTGGCGATCCTGCGCGGCGTCTGGGCGCGCTTCCAGCAGGTCCGGCGCGGCGCCCCCGCGCAGGAGGAGGACCTCGACATGCTGCTGGCCGGCGGCGGACTGGTGTCGCGCGTGCTGCGCCCGCTGTTCCGGCTGGTGAGCCGCAGCTGGCACATGGCGCCGCTCGGCTTCCTGTTCGGCCTCGGCTTCGACACCGCGACCGAGGTCGCGATCCTCGGCCTTTCGGGCGCCCATGCCGCGGACGGCGTCTCGCTGGGCACGCTGCTGGTGTTCCCGGTGCTGTTCGCCGCGGGCATGGCGCTGGTCGACACCGCCGACGGCGTCATCATGCTGGGCGCCTACGAGTGGGCCTTCGTCAAGCCGATCCGCAAGCTCTACTATAACGTCACGATCACCGCGATCTCGGCACTGGTGGCGCTGGTGATCGGCTCGATCCAGACCGCCGCGCTGCTGTCCGAGAAGTTCGGACTGCGCGGCGGCATATGGCGCGAGGCGAGCGCCCTGTCCGAGCAGTTCAACACGCTCGGCTTCTTCATCATCGGCCTGTTCGTGCTGTGCTGGCTGGCGAGCTGGGCCGTCTATCGCCTCGGCCGCTTCGACGACATCGAGGCCCCGCGCGCCGCGCCCTGAGGCCCGAACCGCGCGCCCGAACCGAGCGTCAGGCCCGCAGGCGCGCCGCGTGCCAGGCGACGTGCTCGGGCATGAAGGTGGAGATGAAGTAGTAGGAGTGGTCGTAGCCCTCCTGCATGCGGATCGTCGCGGGCTGGCCCGCCGCCTCGCAGGCCGCGGCCAGCAGCTGCGTCCGGAGCTGCTCCTCCAGGAAGCCGTCGGCGGTGCCCTGGTCCACCAGCAGGTCGGGCAGCCGCGCGCCGTCGGCGATCAGGGCGCAGGCGTCGTAGGCGCGCCAGGCCTCGCGGTCCGCGCCCAGGTAGCCGCCCAGCGCCTTCTCGCCCCAGGGACAGGCCAGCGGCGACACGATCGGCGCGAAGGCGCTGACCGAACGGAACCGTCCGGGTTGGCGCAGCGCCACGGTGAGCGCGCCGTGCCCGCCCATCGAGTGCCCGGTGATCCCCTGGCGGTCCATGTCGACCGGGAAGCGCGCGGCGAGAAGGGCGGGCAGCTCTTCCTCCACATACGTGCGCATGCGGAACTGCGCGGCCCAGGGCTCCTGCGTCGCATCGACGTAGAAGCCCGCGCCCTGCCCGAAGTCATAGGCCGCGTCGTCGGGCACGCCCGCGCCGCGCGGGCTGGTGTCGGGCGCGACGAAGATCACCCCATGCTCGACGCAGGCGGCGCGGAACTCGCCCTTTTCGGTCACGTTGGCGTGGGTGCAGGTGAGGCCGGAGAGATACCACACCACCGGCAGCCGGGCCCCGGGCGCATGGTCCGGCACGAAGACGGAGAACGTCATCGCCGTGCGCGTGGCACTGCTCTGGTGCCGATAGACGCCCTGCGTGCCGCCGTGGCTGCGGTTGGTGGAGAGGGTCTCCATCAGAAGACGACGACCGACCGGATGGATTCGCCCGCGTGCATCAGGTCGAAGCCCTTGTTGATCTCCTCCAGCGACAGCACGTGGGTAATCATCGGGTCGATCTCGATCTTGCCGTTCATGTACCAGTCGACGATCTTGGGCACGTCGGTGCGGCCCTTGGCCCCGCCGAAGGCGGTGCCGCGCCAGTTGCGGCCGGTGACGAGCTGGAACGGCCGGGTGCTGATCTCCTTGCCGGCCTCGGCCACGCCGATGACGATCGAGGTGCCCCAGCCGCGGTGGCAGGCCTCGAGCGCGGTGCGCATGACCTCGGTGTTGCCGGTGCAGTCAAAGGTGTAGTCCGCGCCGCCATCGGTCAGCGCGAGCACTTCGGCGATCACGGCCTCGCGGCTCTTCCCCTTGGCGTCGATGAACGCGGTCATGCCGAAACGACGGCCCCAGTCCTCGCGGTCGGGGTTGATGTCCACGCCCACGATCATGCCGGCGCCCGCCAGCCGCGCACCCTGGATGACGTTGAGGCCGATGCCGCCCAGGCCGAACACGACGACGTTGTCGCCCACCTGCACCTTGGCCGTGTTGACCACCGCGCCGACGCCCGTGGTCACCCCGCAGCCGACGTAGCACGAGGTCTGGAACGGCGCGTCCTCGCGGATGCGGGCGACGGCGATCTCGGGCAGGACCGTGAAGTTGGAGAAGGTCGAACAGCCCATGTAGTGGAAGATCGACTGCCCCTTGTAGCTGAAGCGGCTGGTGCCGTCCGGCATCAGGCCCTGGCCCTGCGTCGCGCGGATCGCCGTACACAGGTTAGTCTTGCCCGAAAGGCACGACTTACACTGGCGGCATTCCGGGGTGTAGAGCGGGATGACGTGGTCGCCCGGCTTCACGCTGGTGACGCCCGGGCCCACCTCGCGCACCACGCCCGCACCCTCGTGGCCGAGGATCGAGGGGAAGATGCCCTCGCTGTCGAACCCGTCGAGGGTATAGGCGTCGGTATGGCAGATGCCGGTCGCCATGATCTCCACCAGGACTTCGCCCTGCCGGGGGCCTTCCAGGTCGACCTCGACGATCTCCAGCGGCTTCTTGGCTTCGAATGCGACGGCGGCGCGGGTCTTCATCGGCATGTCTCCTGGTGGGGCAGAGGGGTGGAGGAGGGGGGGTGGGGTGGGGGCCTTCTAGCGGCTCGCACCGCCATCGTTAACCGCCTTTGCGGAAAAAGCCGTGGGGTCCGCGGTATCCCTGCGCCCCGCGAGCGACCCTCGACCCCGCTCATCCTGAGCTTGTCGAGGGGTCATCCCGGGCCTGCCATAAGGACTGGCCCGCGCCCTTGTCAGAGCATCCAGGCGATCGGCAGGCGCGAGGCGACGCCGATCAGCACGCGGTCGAGCAGGCGCATCTGCGGCTCGCGGTCGAGGACGCGGACCTGCCCCTCGGCGGCGATGCTCCAGGTCAGCCCGCCCTTGCCGTCGAGCGCGACCGCATAGGCGGCGGCCGGGATGATGGTGTCGAAGGCGTCCGCCACCTGGCCCGCCAGCAGCGGGCTGTGGATCACGAAGCCGAGCTCGGTGTTCAGCCGCAGCGAGCGCGGGTCGAAGTTGAACGAGCCCACGAACAGCCGCTCGCGGTCGGCGGTGATGGTCTTGGCGTGGATCGTCGAAGCGCCCGAGCGCAGCGCGGCGAACGAGCCGCTGCCGCCGGGCCTGAGATTGCTGCCGATGCCGAGGCGCCGGCCCTGCCGCCGCTGCTTCTTGGAGGGTGCATCGCGCACTTCCGCCACCGTCTCGAACAGGCGCACTCCCGCCTCGAGCAACGCCTTGCGCGCCGGGGCATAGCCGGCGTGGACCAGGCCCACGTCGGTCGCCGAGTAGCCGTTGGTGAGGATCGACACGCGCACGCCCTTGCGCGCGAGGGCGGTGAAATCGGCGGTGCCTTCCGGACCGGGCACGAAGTAGCCCGAGACGATCCCGAGCTCGCGCTGCGGGACCCCGATCGCGCCGTCCAGCTTGCCGGCGAGCAGGTCCTGGTGGGCGATCTCCCCCACCGCCTTTGCCGGATCGTCGCTGATCATCTGCACCCGGGCCCATTCGAGCTCCAGCCTGTCCTCGGCGATGTCGCGCACCAGCGGCAGGCTGCGCAGGCGCTCGACGTAGCGCCGGGCCGAGGCGTCGCGCTCCACCACCGAGGCGCGGGCGCGCAGCCGGGCGCGCTGGCGCCGGCCCACGTGCGGCAGGATCTGCACCGCCGGATAGGCGGAGGCGCAGTCCCAGTAGCGCTGGAAGTCCTGCTCCACCTGCTCCACCACCGGGCCCACCGCCAGCACGTCGAGATCGGCGAACAGGGCGCCGTCGCCCGCGCCGAAGTACTCGTCGCCCACGTTGCGGCCACCCACGATCGTCACCGCGCCGTCGACGGTGAAACTCTTGTTGTGCATGCGCCGGTTGAGCCGGCCGAACTCGACCAGGAAGCCGATCGCCTTGGGATAGCGGATGCGGAAGGGGTTGAAGAGGCGGACCTCGATGTTCGGATGGGCATCGAGCGCGGCGAGGATGCGGTCCAGCCCCGCGATGCCGTTGTCGTCCAGCAGCAGCCGCACGCGCACCCCGCGTTCGGCGGCGTCGTGCGCCGCTTCCAGCAGCAGGGTGCCGGTGCGGTCGCCGTGCCAGATGTAGTATTGCAGGTCGAGCGTGCTCTCGGCCGACTTGGCGAGCAGGTAGCGGGCGGCGAAGGCATCGACGCCGTCGGCCAGCATGTGGACGCCCGAGAGGCCGGGATGGCGAGCGGCCGGCGCGCGCACCGCGCGGGCGAGGGCGGTGTCGCGCGGCGGGCGCGGCACGGGCGCCGGCGTGCAGCGCCGCGGCAGGCGGCTCGCGGCGCGCAGCAGCAGCCCCGCGACAGTCACCCCGCCAAGCGTCGCCAGCGCCGCCTTCCATGCCTGTACCCGCCTCATCGTCCCTCCTTCAGATCCCCAGCGCCTTGGTCATCACGTCGAACGCCCCTTCCAGGCCGTGCCCGGCGCGGCCGGTCGCCACGCCCGCCAGCGGCGCTTCCTCGATCACCAGCACGCCCTCGCCGGCCTCGACCTTGTCCTTGAACAGCGGCTCGATGCCCAGGAGGTAGGGCCAGAAGGTCTCCGTGCGTGTGACGGAATAGGAAAGATCCGCAGAAAAACCCACCAGTTGCGCCTGGCCGAACACGCGGCCGCGCTCGGCCCGCTCCACCCGCACCCCGCGCGCGCCCTTGAGCACCAGCCGGCCGGGACCGTGGAAGACGAGGTAGCGCAGCTGGAGCGTGAGCCAGGCGTTCAGCGATCCGAGCCGCCAGTGCGCAGTGATCCGCAGCGGCCGGCCCACCGGCTGGACCACGGCGGCGAGCGCGCGGGGCTGCAGAACGCAGGATGCCCCCTCCGGCAGCGCGAGCACGGCCACTTCGGCGAAGGGATCGCGCACCGCCGAGACCGTGGTCAGCTCGCCCTCGCCGCGCATGCGGGTGAGGAACGTCAGGCCGCTGACCAGGCTGGCGAGCGGATGGCGCCAGTCGAGCAGCCATTGCGTGGCCTTGGCGCCCGCGTGCGAACTCGTCTGGAGGTAGGACTGGCGGACCAGCAGCTCCTCGCCCGCCCCCAGCCGCACCGCGACGGAGGTCGTGCTGGGCGCGCCCGGCGCGATGAGCTGGATGCCGCCCGCCCCCTCCGGTTCCCCCGGCGGGCCCGGCACGCGCAGCCGGATCGCCGGCCGGCGCTCGGCCAGCGGCGCCAGCACGAACCAGAACAGCATGCGGATGGCGTAGGGGACCGCCAGGATCGCCGCCAGCGCCCAGAGTGCCTTCGTGAGCAGGCTGCCGAGCTGCCATTCCCGCGCCCACAGCCGCAGCTTCTGCGCCGCGGTGCCCTGCCAGCGGATCTCCGCCTCGCGCCGCTCGCGGCCGAGCGCCGCCAGCGTCGTGTCGAGCGCGGCCGCGACGTCGCGGCGCGACGCAGCGTAGGCCGCCGCCGCCTGCTGGCGGCTGCCCTCGACATAGCCGATCGCCTCCACCGCGGCGCGCGCCGCGTCCCGCTCCGCGCAGCGCTGCCGCGCCTCCTCGGCCAGCGCCTTGTGCGCGGCGCTCTCGACCCAGCTGCGCCAGCGGTAGGACCATTCCCGCTCCAGCGCGCGCAGCCGCCCGGTCGCTGCCGTGCAGCGATCCTGCGCCTGGCGGTGCCGCGCGGCGGCCTCGCGGTGCCGGGTCTCGGCGTCGCGGCGATCGGCCAGGGCGCGGGCGGCCTCCAGCGTGCGCACCTCGCGTTCGAGGAGGACGATCCGCAGGCGGCGGCGCTGGTTCGTCAGCAGCACCGCAGGCCCCTCGCGGTAGAGCGCCAGGGGCCCGCGACCCTCCTCCAAGCCGGCCTTCTCCCCCGCCAGTGCCGCCCGGCTGCGCCTCAGGCGCGTGTCGATTTCGGCGGTTCCCCGCGCCTCGAGCCCGGCGGTCGCGGCGTCGAACCTGCGCGCTAATGCGGCGCTATCGGCATGCAACTGCGCCTCTATGCCGGCCAGGCCGCGCCAGGTCGCCTCCTCCTGCGCGGCGCTGCGCCACGCCTGCGCCACCAGCGGGGCGACCGCAAAGGCCAGCACCAGGGCCAGGTACAGCACCGCATGGCGCAGCAGCCAGTGCAGGAAGATCTTGATTCGTCTCACGCCGGAGCTTCGGTTCCTCGCCGGAATTGCGCCGTTTCCTGCCCCTCTAAGCGCACCGCCCGCCGATCGGCTCCCGCCCCGCGACCGCGCCGGAGCGGGAAAGCGGCGCATTTCCGCCCTCTGGCCTGGCCTCGCCTCGCGGCCAATCCGCAGCGATACCTTGCATTTCCGCCCGGAATTCCTGATGACGCGGCCATGCACACACCCCCGTTCCCCTTCCGAGCACAGCCTTCGTGAGCGACATGCGTCTTACCCTCATGGAGGCGATCACCCGCCGGCGGCTGGTCAGTGCGCGCTACAACGGCGGTGTCATCACGCTGGCGCCGCACCTGCTGTTCGAACGGCACGGCGACCTTTTCGTCAGCGCGCTCAACATGGGCAAGTCCTGGCGCGAGGACGAGGAGCCTCGGCTCGGCCAGTTCAAGCTGGCCGGGCTGACCGACCCGCAGCTCAGCGCGGAGAGCTTCGACCCGCTGCCCTCGTTCGACGGCACCGCCCCGCGGCCGGACGACACGCTGATCCTGGCGCTCTGAGGGCCACGTAGTCGACCGAGGATCAATCGCCCGTTCGGTCCCCCTGTGCCGGGGCAAGATCCAGCTCCACCCGGCGGAATCCATCGGCGGAGGCGGTCGCGAGGTCGAGCGGCCTTCCTCCCAGTGCCGCATTGTCGCGGTTGAGATAGGCGATCGCCTCGTCCTTGCCGAGGCTCTGGAGCGCGAGCTTGGTCACCAGTCCCTGCCTCAGCGCGGCATCGGGCGGCAGCTTGGGCTGGTTGGCGCGGCGGAAGTGAGGGCGCCTCGATGCGGGGGCGGTCTGGTCGGGATCCTCATTGCTCATGCGTAAGTCCTGGTGCTGGAAGCCGGCAGGCGGGGCGACGTGGCGTCGCCGCTGCCGGGATGTTGCGCTCTGACGAAGCCGAGATCACCGATCGAGGCCGACGTCAGCTCTCCGGATTGCGAGAGCGTAAGCGTCTCCCAGTCACCGATGTGCAGGAAGACCTTCGGCGATGGCGCTGATCTACACCACCGCGCCCGGCTTGGACATCGAATTCGGGCACGGGCGGGGATTGCTCCTTCGCGCGCCGCGAAAGTTGCAATTTTCTGCCGATGTCCTATATGTGTGGTGCTGCGTCGCATGCGACGGGATTTTTCAGAGCCGCACGAAGCGGCTCCATTTCCCTTTTCTACCCGCCCGGCCCGACAGGCCTTCCGTTGCGTCAGCGCCGGGGGGCGGGCCGGCTCATTTCGAAAGAGTACGATTTGGCCAAGGAAGAACTGCTGACCATGGAAGGCTGCATCGAGGAGATCCTCCCCGATGGCCGCTTCGCTGTCCTGCTGGACAACGAGCACAAGATCATCGCCTATACCGCAGGCAAGATGCGTAAGTTTCGCATCCGCTCGGTCGTCGGCGATCGCGTGCACGTCGAGATGACGCCTTACGACCTGAGCAAGGGCCGTATCGTCTTCCGCGAGCGGACGCCCGGTCAGGGGCCAGCTGCGCGACGCGGCCAGTTCAGACGATAGAAGGAAGCGGCACTCGCCGCGATTTACAGGACTACATGCATTCAAAGTACAGCGGCCGCTCGGCCGAATATCGAAATCACACCACCTTTATCCCAGAGGTCGGCAGCCCGTCGCGCCTCTGGTCGGTTCCTTTCCGGGAACCCGCACTGACCCGCAAGGAGCTCCAGCTCCTGGTCGCCGACATGGTCGACTGACCGCAAGGGTTTCAGACAGCCCGCGGACCCGCCGGGCCCGCATCACGGAGCGCAAGCACGATGTTCAGCTACGACTACTGCCAAGCCCGTGCCGAGGAGGCCGGCGTCGCCGCCGATGTGGCGACGCTGGAGAACGTTCGAGAGAAGGCGCTGCGCTCGCGCGCGGCCTGGCTGGAAATCGCCGCCAGGATGCGGCGGGTGGAAGCCGCCCGCATCGCCCGGCAGGCGCAAGCCGAAACCTGAGGCGCTTCTCCTCCGCAAGTTCGGAGGTCGCCGGAATCAGGGCTTGCGCGCGAACCAGATGACGTGGCGAAAGCCCTTGTTATCAGGACGGGCGCGCACGGTCTCCTCGGAGACGTCGAACCCGGCTTCGCGCAGGCGGACGGCGAAGCGCTCGTCCGGCTCGGCCGACCAAACAGCCAGGATCCCGCCCGGTCTCAACGCCTTCATCGCGGCCGCCAGGCCATATTGCGAATAGAGGCAGTCGTTGACCCGGCGGGTGAGGCCGTCAGGGCCATTGTCCACGTCCAGCAAGATCGCGTCGTAGCCCTCGCGGGCAGCGTCGATCAGCATGGCGACGTCGTCGTCGACGAGCACGACGCGGGGATCCGCAAGGCCCTGCGCGGTCAGGCTGCGCATGGGGCCCAGCGCCCACTCGATGATCTCGGGCACGATCTCCGCCACCGTCACCCCGGCATCCGGGGGCAGCACGGACAGCGCCGCGCGCAACGTGAAGCCCATTCCATAGCCGCCGATCAGCAACTGCGGAGAGGTCCGCCCAGACAGCCGCTCGCACGTCATCGTCGCGAGCGCCTCTTCGGACGCGCTCGCCTGCGTGCTCATCAGCTCGTTGTCTTCGAGCAGGATGGTGAAGTCATCGCCGTGCTGCACCAGGCGCATTTCCACGCCATCGGGCACATGGGCGATGCCAATGAGCTTGTCTTCGATCATCGACACTCCGCAACCCGCATCCGGGCATGGCCCGGCGATGAGAGCGTCCGGGCATGGCCCGGCGATGAGAAGGGCGGCGCGGCCATGCCGCGCCGCCCTTCCAGTCCGTCAGGCGGGCTGAAGGTTGACGGCCGAGGTCTTGCCGCGGCGGTCGGTCTCCAGCTCGTAGGAAACGCGCTGGGCCTTGTCGAGCGTGCGCATGCCGGCGCGCTCGACAGCGGAGATGTGGACGAACGCGTCGTCACCGCCGCCCTCGGGAGCGATGAAGCCGTAGCCCTTGTCGGCATTGAAGAATTTGACGGTGCCGGTCAGCATGGAAAGTCCTTTCGAAGCCGGCCCGCGGAAGTGCGGTGCCGGGTCGCGCGTCAGGTCGTCAAGAGAAAGGAGATCGCCGTGACGGGCAGGGCTGCAGAGCATCGATTCGCTCCCGCACCATGCCGGTACTGCCGAAAACCGTCGCAAAATCGGACGTAAGCACGGTGCCGGTAGCATGCCGGAGGCGGCGAACCCAGCGATATTCTCGCACGGGTGCGACGATGCGGTTCCGGTGGAGGGTTCGGAGCCGCGTTCAGCGCCGCGGTGCCAGCAGCGACAGGTCGACGGCATCGCCCATCGCGCGCAGGCCGGCATCGTTGGGGTGCAGGTGGTCTCCCGGGTCGAATTCGGGCCGCAGCTCCGAGGGAGCGGCGGGGTTGCGCACCGCGGCGTCGAAATCGACGACACCGTCGAAGATGTGCCCCGTCCGGATCGCAGCGTTGACCGCCTCCCGGGTCCGTTCCTTCGCGGGGGACATGTACCCGGCCCGCAAGGCCGGGGTCATCGTGCCGCCGACGACCGTGATCCCCAGCGCGTGCGCACGCGCCACGAACTGACGATAGCCGTGGATCAGGTCCTCGGCCGCAACCGCGCCGGGCCCCTCGGACGCGCCCGCGCCGATATCGTTGATGCCCTCCAGGAAAACGACATGGGTGACGCTGGGCACGCTCGCCACGTCGCGCCAGAACCGGTCCAGCGCGGAGGTGGCGCGCCCCGGGCGGAGCACGCGATTACCGCTGATGCCCATGTTGACGACGCCGCAGCGACGCGCCGCGGGCAGCGCGGCCATGCGTTCCGCCAGCCGGCCCGGCCAGCCGCGGCTCTGCGCCGAAAGGCTGAGGAAGCCGTCGGTGATCGAATCTCCGAACGCGACCACCGTGCAAGGCGCCGCCGCGGTGCGCACCGACACCAGCGAGAGGTACGAGCGCGCCCGGATCGGAGTGAAGGCGCCCGCGGCTTCGGCCGGCGCGAAGGCCATCTCCATGCCCAGGTTGGTGCGCGCGATGCGCGTGGCGGTCGAGAAGGTGACGCTGACGATCAGGTCCTGCGCGTTGCGGACCGGCACGGCCAGCGGGTCGCTGATGAGCGCATGCCCCTGTGGCAGGTTCGCCCCGGGGTGCCCGGAAAAGGTCAGCGCGTGAACCGTCCCGGCTGCGATCTCGGTGCCGCTGCCGCCCGCAGGGCTGGCCACCGAGGCGGACGCGATCACCAGCGCGCTGTCGCCTTCGGCATTGCTGAAGGTGAGCTGCAGGGCATCGCCGGCCTGCGTCAGGCGGACACGATAGCGGTAGGTGCCGGGCGGCAGCGTCTGCGCGTCCGCGCCCGAGGCATCCGCTGCGGCATAGCCCCAGGCGCCTGCCCATACCGGCGCTGCATGGGCCGGCTGGCTGAGGAGGGCGGTGCCGCAGAGCGCGGCGAGGATCGTCAGGATTCGCATGACGGTTTCTTTCCCCGAGCAACCCTTCGGCTGTCCAGCCCGAGTTTCGCAGCCCCGCCGCGCAGTCCTGCCTCGCAGCCCGGATCACGCGAGCGCGAGCGTCATCTCCAGCTCCAGCGTGCAACCGGGTCGCAGCACATCCATGCCCTTGGGGCGGTTGATCGCATCGGGCATATGCGTCACCGGCTCCAGGCAGAAGAAGGCCTGGTCCGGCGGCCGATAAACGTGGAGAAACGGCGCACCCCGCGCGGTCATCCGCAGCTCCTGACCGGACGCGAGCGCGACCGTGGCGCGACCGTCCCACTCGCCGTAGCAGTGATCGATCAGCGCCTCGCCTGCGACCGGGCGCCCGGCGCTCCAGTCTCCAAGGGTCTCCGCCGGCGCCAGACGCTCGGGCAGCAGGTCGGGCGTGGAGAGCCAGACACCTTGCGACTGGAAGCGAAGGTGCGTTCCGGGCGGCGACGGGAAATAGGGGTGAAGGCCGAGGCCGGCCGGCATGCCCTCGTCCGACGTGTTCTCCACGCTCAGAGAAAGGACTATGCCGTTGTCCGTCACGCGCGCGCGCTGCTGGGCGCGATAGGCCCACGGCCATGCACCGTCGCCGCGGCGTTCGTGCGACAGGACCACGTGGTCTTCGCCCGTATCCTCCACCTGCCAGGGCGAGGTCCAGCCGAAGCCGTGGAGGCTATGCGGATGATCCCCGAAGTTGAGCGGCAGCTGGCATCGGCGCCCACCGAAATCGAAGCGGCCCGCCGCGATGCGGTTGGTGTAGGGCACCAGCGGAAAGCAGGCGGTCTCCAGCGGACCGCGCGGGTCTTCGGCGACATGCGCAGGCGTGGGACGCAGAAGGTCGACGCCGCCCACGCGCAGGGACAGGACACTGCCGCCCCGTTCGGGGGACAGCACCGCCTCGACATCCCCGCGCGCAATGCGGTGCGTGGCCATCAGCCCTCCATGTCCTCCAGCTCACGGCCGCGGGTCTCATGCACCAGCGCGCGGACGAAGAAGAACGAGATCGCCGCGAAGAACGCATAGCCGGAATACGTCACCGCCAGTCCGGGCGAGATCGCCAGCGACGGGAAGCTCACCGAAATCGCGGCATTGGCGATCCACTGCGCGAAGCCCGACACGGCAAGGCCGGAGCCGCGGATCTGGTTCGGGAACATCTCTCCCAGCATGACCCACATGATCGGACCCCAGCTGAGATTGAAGAAGATGACGTAGGCGTTGGCGGCGATCAGGGCGATGACGCCGTTGCTCCCGGGCAGGCTCACCGCGCCGCTGGCATCGGTCAGCGCGGTCGAGAAGGCATAGGAGACCACCGCCAGCGATACCGCCATGCCGGCCGAGCCCACCAGGAGGAGCGGCTTGCGCCCAACCCGGTCGACCAGCGCGATGGTCGCCAGGCACGCACCGATCGAGAGCACGCCGGAGAGGATATTCGTCTGGAGCGCGTAGTCCTCGGAGAAGCCCACCGCCTCCCACAGCGTGGCCCCGTAGTAGAACACGACGTTGATGCCGACGAACTGCTGGAACACGGCCAGGCCGATGCCGGTCCAGACGATCGGCCGCAGCTTGCCCGTGGTCTTGTCGACAAGATCCGAGAGCCGCGGCCGATGATGGTCGGCGGCAAGGCTGGCACGGATCTCGCTCACCTTGCGGCGCGCCTCGGTGGGGCCGAGGAGGCGGGTCAGCACCGCGAGCGCCCTGTCGTCCTGACCGCGGGCCACCAGGTAGCGCGGGCTCTCCGGGATCATCAACAGGGCGAGGAAGTAGATCGCCGCCGGGATCGCCTGCAGCCAGAACATCCAGCGCCAGGCGGGATAGCCGAGCCAGAAGTCCGCGGTCGAACCGCCGGCGTAGCGGGCCAGCGCGAAGTTGGCGACGAAAGCCCCGGTCAGTCCCGAGATGATCATGACCTGCTGGATGCTCGAAAGCCGGCCGCGCACGGCTGCCGGGGTCACCTCCGAGATGTACACGGGCGAGATGACGCTTGCCGCACCCACTCCGAGCCCGCCGATGATCCGCGCGATGATGAAGATCGCCGAGGAGGACGCCGCGCCCGCCAGCAATGCGCTGCCGAGGAACAGCACCGCGGCGAGCAGCATCACGCCGCGCCGACCGATGCGGTCCGACAGGCGGCCGGCGACGAAGGCGCCGATCGAGGAGCCGACCAGGATAGCCCCCACGTTGATGCCTATGCCCAGCTTGCCCAGGTCAAAGGCGCTCTCCAGGCCCTTCTGCGTCCCGTTGATGACGCCGGAATCGTAACCGAACATGAAGCCGCCGATCGTCGCCACCGCCACGATCGCGGCGATGAAGGCCATGTTCACCCTTTCCGCACTCCCCACACTCATCCCACTTGTCCTTTTTCGCTTATCGTCGTGCCGCTAGATCGCGGCGAGATGCCCCGGCTGGCCACGCACCCCGACGTCGAGGCCGAAGAGATGACCGGCAAGCGGCTGGTCGCGGAGCTGTTCGGGGCTGAGGCCCTTGCGGGCGCTCGTCGCGTAGAGGGTCGAGAGGCTCGGCCCGCCGAAGAAGCGGTACAGGCCATGCTGCAGGCCCACCACGAAGCGCCCGGTGTTGTCAGGCAGGATCCAGCCGACCTGCGCCGGCGTGTCCCAGCTCTGCGACGAGGCTGCGAGCGGATCGAAGCGATGGATGCGGCGCGCCTTGATGTCGACGAACCACAGCGCCGCGTCGCGCTCCACCCAGACCGGGCCCTCCCCCAGCGTGGCGCCGACGGCGAGGACAGGGATAGGCACGGCTCCATCGCTCATGCGCTCAACGCCAGCCGGCATCGATGAAGTACTCGTGCCCCGTGCACATCCGCGCATCCTCCGAGGCGAGGAACAGCACCAGTGCCGCGACGTCCACCGGCAGTATGCGTCCGTCGAGGCACTGCGCCGCCACGATCTCCGCCTCCGCCTCGGGCGTGTACCACTGCATCTGCCGCGGTGTCTTCACGTTGCCCGGAACGATCGTGTTCACACGAATGTTGTCCCGTCCCAGTTCGCGTGCCAGCCCGCGCGTGAGGCCCTCGATGGCAGCCTTCGCGGTCTGGTACAGGACCAGATCGGAGAGGGCCAGGTGCCAGCTGATCGAGCCGAAGTTCAGGATCACGCCGCCCCCCGCCTGGCGCAGCGCCGGGATCGCCGCCCGCGCCGCAAAGAACTGGTGACGCAGGTTGACCGCCATGTTCTCGTCCCAGAACGCCGGGGTGACATCCTCCACCGTGTGACGATCGTCGCGTGCGGCGTTGTTGACCAGCACGTCGATGCCGCCGAGGACGCCCTGCGCCTGGCCGATCGTCGCCTCCAGCGCCGCGAGGTCACGCAAGTCGCAAGCATGGAACGAAGGCGCGAACTCGGCGTCCATGGCCAGCCGCTCGGCCAAGGCGCGGCCCTCGTCTTCCAGGATGTCGCAAAACGCGACACGGGCGCCCTGGCCGACGAACGCCTCCACCAGACCCTCACCGATGCCGCTGCCGCCGCCGCTCACGAAGACCTTCTTGCCGCGCAGGCTGGGATAGACCGCGCGCGCGATCGCGTCCTCGCTCATCGCACCTGCTCCGTCACCTGCTGGCCCAGGAGCCCGCGCCCGGCGAGGTTGGTCAGGAGCGCGCCGATCCCGAGGTCCCACGGCGCGGCCTCCTTCGAGGTCACCACGGTGTTGACCAGACGCCCGAGCCGCGGCGTAGAGATCTCCACCACATCGCCCACCTTGTGGGTGAAGCCGCGGCCGGCCTCGTCGCGATCCTGCACGGGCGCGAAGAGCGTGCCGAGGAAAAGCGCGAAGCCATCCGGGTAATCGTGTTCACTGAGCGTCTGGCGCACCAGTTCAAGCGGATCCCGGCTGATCTGGCTCATGCTGCTGCACCCCTCCAGGCGATAACCCTCCGGACCCTCGATGGTGAGTGCGACTTCTGCACGGCGCACGTCGTCGATGGTGAAGTCCTCGTCGAACAGACGGACGAGGGGCCCGAGCGAGCAGGAGGCGTTGTTGTCCTTGGCCTTGCCCAGGAGGAGCGCCGAGCGTCCTTCGAAGTCGCGCAGGTTGACGTCGTTGCCGAGAGTGGCGCCGATGGCAGTCCCTCTGGAATCGACGAGCAGCACGATCTCAGGCTCCGGGTTGTTCCAGGTGGAGTCCGACCGCACACCGATCTGCGCACCCCATCCCACCGTGGCAAGCACCGGCGCCTTGGTGAAGACTTCCGCGTCCGGGCCGATGGCAACCTCCAGGTACTGGGACCATAGCCCGTCCTCAATCAGCGCCTGCTTGAGCGACTCCGCCTCCGGAGAGCCCGGTACGACGGCGCGGATCGAGCCTCCGACACGCTCCTCGAGCCGCTCACGGATGCCGGCGGCAGCCGTCGCATCGCCCCGCGCCCGCTCCTCGATCACGCGCTCGATGGCCGAAAGGGCGAACGTGACGCCGCAAGCCTTCACGCACTGCAGGTCGACCGGGCTGAGGATCGGCAGGTCGAGCGCGTCGAGCGGCCCGAGCGGGATGCCCGCGCTCGCGGGGACAGGCATGCGGTCAGCCAGCAGCGAAAGCGTGGGCGCGAACGCGCTCATGTCGTACGCGACACCGCCTTCCACCAGTATCGGGCTGGGCCCTTGCGCGGTCAGCACCCGCCCGAGAAACCGGCCCGAGCGCCAGTCGGCAGGCAAGCAGTCGCGCAAGGCAAGGGTACTCGGCATCCATCAACTCCCATCGTCTAAATGTTCATGATAGCGATAACATCAGCATTGTCCATCCCGCCTTTGCAGCGGTGCACGGCGGCTCCTCCCAACAATATCCTTGTATGGCGCAAGGAACTGCATGGGTCTCGCTCCGTTGATCGAGGCATGCAGGAAATCGCCGGTTGGATCGCACCGATAGCCACCATGGTGGCCGCCATGATGACGGCTGCCAACTTGGGCGCGCGCGTCACCGGATGGGGCTTCGTCGTCTTCACGGTGGGCTCGATCGCGTGGTCGACCGTCGGCCTTACCTCCGGGCAAACAAACCTGCTGGCCTCCAACGGCTTTCTGACATTGGTCAACCTGGTCGGCATATGGCGGTGGCTGGGTCGGCAGGCAGCCTATGAAGACGGTGCCCGATCGGCCCAGATCGCGAGCCGGCGCACCACAGCGCCGACGCTGTTCACCGCCACCGGAGTCGCCGGGATGAAGGTGACTGACGAGAGGGGGGAGGAGCTCGGCCACGCGGTGGAAGCGCTGGTGGAGTGCGCGACAGGCTCGGTCAGCTACATCGTGGTGGCGACGGGTGGCGTCGCCGGGCTGGACGAGCGCCTGCGCGCAGTGCCGCGGACGCAGGTCGAGTTCGCCTGCGAGGCGATGCGCCTGCGCATGGCGCAGCACGCCTTCGAGGCCTTGCCCGTCCTCGAGGCCGGTCAATGGCCCGCCTCGGCGGAGGAGGCGGGAAGGGCGGTGAACGCCGCAGCCAGCTGAGAACACGGCCGCGCTGGCCGCAACGCGGGCACAGCGCGGATATGCTCGCGGGCAGTTAAGCGGTGAGATGCTTGGCGAGGTGCTTGTTCATCTCGAACATGCTTGCCTTCTTGCCGCCGAAGATCTTCTGCAGCTTGTCATCCGCAAGGATTTCCCGCTTGTCCTTGGGATTCTGCAGATCGTTCTTCTTGATGTAGTCCCAGACCTTCTTGACCACTTCGCTGCGGGGAAGCTTGTCCGCTCCCACGATCTCGGCGAGCTCGGGCGAGGGCGTCACCGGGGCGGTGATGCCGCCGCGCGCGCCGCCCGCAGGCTTGCCGGTCTTCTTGACCTTGGCGGCTGCCGCCTTGGTTTCCTGTTCGCCCCTTTCCTCACGCGTACGGCTCATCGGACACTCCTCTTTGTCTGGCCCAGGCGCCACATTCACGGACGCTTGTCCGAACCGTAAGTCCGGCGGAGCGCAGAAGTTTCGTCCCGACAAGGCAGTTCACGCCGATCCGGCGTTCTCAGGTGGCGCCTGACCTGGGGGAAGGGGAGGCAAGCCGCCCCGCTGCACGGCTCACTGCCAGGCCCTGAAGGTCAGCCCGAACATCTGCGGATCGGACGGCGTACCCAGGATCAGGCCCGAGTTGCCGGCCTGCACCGTCAGGTTCTGGATGTAGTCCTTGTCGAAGAGATTGCGCGCAAAGACATCGACTTCCCACCCATGTGACGACCGATAACCCACGCTGGCATTGGTCAGCGTGTAGCCTTCGATCCAGGTGTAGCGGGAGAGGCTGGGATCGCCGTAGCTGCCGGTCCGCGCGGTGGTGTCGGAATGCAGCACGAAGTTTCCGCCCGTGCCCACGGGAACTTCGTAGTGGATCCCGAGCGATCCAGCCCAGCGCGGCAGCCCCGACAGGCGGCGCCCAGTCAGCGAGCACGCCGTCGTGGCCGCCCCCTGCAACTCCAGCGGGCAGGGACCTGCAGGATAGTCCGTGTACTCGCCATGTGCGTAGCTGCCTGAGAGGCGGATCGTCAGGCCGGGGGCGAGCAGGGCGGTGGCGTCCGCCTCGATGCCCTTCACGGTCACTTCGGGGATGTTCGAAAGGTAGCCTCGCAGGGCGACCGTCTGCGTGCTGTCGACGATCGTCGCCTGGAAGTCCTCGACCCGGGTCCAGTACGCCGCCAGATTGAACGTCACGCGGCGGTCGAGCAGGTCGGTCTTCAGGCCGATCTCGTAGGTCGTGTTCTTCTCCGGACGGATCACCGCCGTCGCCAGAGCCGGCTGGTTCTGGTTGTCCAGCGGCAACCCGGACATGTTGAGGCCGCCCGACTTGAAGCCTCGCGCGAAGCTGGCATACCCCAGCACGTCGTCGGCCACATGCCAGGCGAGATTGGCGCGCCCGGACAGGCTCCCATCCTTGTCACGCGCCGCGTAGCTCTGCGCTCGAAGGACGGAGAGCTTGGCGGCGACGAGCGCCGGATCACTCGTCGCGAGGCCTCCGAACACGGTGCTCGCGTACTCGCCTTCCTTCTCTTCGTATGTGTAGCGCAGGCCTCCGGTGAGTGTCAGCCGATCGGTCAGCGCATAGTTCGCTTCGCCGAATGCGGCGTAGCTGTCGGTCGCGAAGCGAGTGTGGCCGTCAGTGCCATAGCCATCCAGCAGGTTGCCCGGCACGGGCATGCCGTTCGCCCCGGTCGTCGGACCGATCAGCCAGTACGCCGCCAGCGGGCCGTAGATGCTGATCGGCCGGCCGGTGATGGTCTGCCGGAAGTAGTACAGACCGACTACGTAGTTCAGCCGGAGATCGCCGCTTGAGGTGATGCGGACCTCCTGGCTGTACTGGTCCTGCCGCGAGGGTATGTGCTGTGACATCTGGATCGGCAGCCCGGTGTAGTCGCGGTCATTGTCCGCGTCCCAGTTCCAGAACCGCCAGGCCGTGACCGACGTCAGCGTCGCTCCACCCATGTCCCACTCGGCGACCGCGCTGACGCCGCCCTCGCTGGTGTCGACGCCCAGGTGCGCGTCGATGTCGGTAAGGCGGTCGTAAGGATTGGTGCTGGCCGGCGCGTAGCCCACCCCGGCGGCTAGGGCAGGGTACTGGCGCGCGGGCGCGCGCAGGCTTTCGCCCACGCGCAGGAACACTTGCGTGCAGCACTCGCTTTCGAAGTTCGCGAAATCCGCCGAGAGGCGGACCGAGAGCATGCTCGAAGGGGTGAGGAGCAGTTGCCCTCGTACCGCCTGGTTGCCGATCCCGTTGTGGTCCTGCCCCGTCACGACATTGTGGATGACCCCGTTACGGCTGGTGACGAGACCCGAAATGCGCCCGGCCAGTAGGCCATCGACGATGGGTCCCGAGCCCGAGGCCTTCACCTGCAGGAAGTCTTTCTCGCCCACCGAGATCTCCTCCCGTGCCTCCGGCGTGAACGTGGGGGCCTGCGTCGTGATGCTGATGGCGCCGGCCGTGGTGTTCTTCCCGAACAGCGTGCCCTGCGGCCCGCGAAGCACCTCGATCTGCGCGATGTCGGTGAAGTCGAAGGCCGCGGTCGCCGGCCTGGCGTGGTACACCTGGTCGACATAGAACCCCACGCCGGGTTCGAGGCCGTCGTTGGCCTGGCTCACCGCGACGACGCTCGAGCCGAGCCCGCGGATCGTGAACGCGGTGTTGCGGGGGTTGGCCGAGCTATAGTTGAGGCTTGGCACCAGCTGGCTCAGCAGCCCGGTGTTTACGGTGTAGGACCGGTCCAGCAGATCTTTGGCGACCACGGAAATGGCAGCGGGCACCGATTGCACGTCCTCGTCGCGCCGCCGCGCGGTCACGGTGATGACGCCCAGGCTCTCCGAGAGGGACGAAGCCGTCGTGTTCGGCCCTTCGTCCGCCACGGGTGCTCTCGCCTGCGCCTGTCCGGAAAGAAGGGCAGCCGCCGCGATGAGCGGCATGGCCAGCCAGTCTGTGTGCATGTGAGCCCCCCGTTGAAGAGCGACTCTCTATATTCTTTGCGATATATTTGTCGATACCGCTGCGCCTGGGCCCCGGACATTTTCAGGCATCCGCGCCTGTGCCTACATTCGTGGGGAAGGGGGCTGGATAAGGCCGGCGGTTGCCGCCGCTGCGCGGCATGCGGCGGTTCGATCGGGTTCGTGCTCGAACCGATCACAAAGGCCTGAACGCTCGGACCTTTTTTCGCCGGTCTCCAAACGGCGAACGGCCCTTCGATGGGGTATCGGGGGCATGTTAATGGGTTGTGTATGGTTGCGGGGGCAGG